>JAICUZ010000111.1 GCA_025935595.1 Burkholderiales bacterium | reverse complement strand
CCTCGAGCAGGCACTCGCGCTCCGAGGAGGCCGGGCGCTCGCCGATCCCGGCGCCGTCGACACACTCGGCCGCGCGTACATGCAGGTCGGCGACCTCACGCCGTCGATCGAGCTCTACGAGCGCGCGGTCGAGGAAGCGGTCACGGCAGAGGCGGTTCTCGAGGAACTGCGGTTCTCGGTCGTCCTCTCGAACGTGTTGATCGACCGCGGTGACTTCTCGCGCGCAGAAACGGTGCTCGCGCGCGTGATTCGCATCACCGACGAGAGCGGTGATCCGATCGCGCTCGCGCGCCTGTACTGGTCGCAGTCGCGACTGCATTCACGCCGCGACGAGCCGCGTCTCGCCGGCCGGTATGCGCGGCGCGCGCTGGAGATCCTCGAGCGCACCGAGAACGAGACGTTCGTCTCGCTCGCGTATCACCTGCTCGCGACCACTGAGGTCGAGGCGGGGAACGGCGCCGAGGCGCTGCGGTTGCTCGAGTACGGCCGCGAGGTTCGCGGCGGGGAACTCGGTGCGGTCGACGAGGCGCGGTTCGGCGCGCTCGAGGCACGGGCGCTGATGCTCGCCGGCCGGCCCGCGGACGGTGCGCGCGCCGCGGCGCGCGTGCTCGGGTCGCTCGAGGCGCTCGGGCCGGGCGACCGTGGGCTCACCTTCGTCGTGCTCGCGGAGGTGTTCGCGGCCGCCGGAGACGGAGAGCGGGCGCGGCACCTGTACGAGGAGGCACTCGACCTCCTGCTCGAGCACCGGCCCCGGCAGTCGCTCGACGCGGCTCGGAAGCTGGCAGATCTCCTGGAGGCGCAAGGGGACACGGCCGCCGCGCTGGAAGTGCTCAAGCGCGCGACACGTGACTAGTTGGTCTGCCCCGGCTACACTGCGGCCTGCAATTTGAGCGAGTTGGATGGTGCCGGTTTGCACCTTTCTTGCCCGTTCAGTGAAGTTGGCAAGGAGGTGAAAGACAGAAATGGCAACCGGAACTGTCAAGTGGTTCAACGCGGACAAGGGCTACGGGTTCATCACCCCCGACGAGGGAGGTAAGGACCTGTTCGTCCACTTCAGCGCGATCCAGGGCGCGGGCTACCGCTCGCTCGACGAAGGCGCGAAAGTGGAGTACGAGGCCCAGCAGGGCGAGAAAGGCCCGCAGGCCGCGAACGTGACCGTCATCTAGCGTTTCCCGGGGCGCGCGAGCGTCCCGGGAAATGCAATGAAGGAGGACGAAATACCGCAGAAGGAAGACAAGGTCGAGATGACCGGCGAGATCGTCGAGGCGCTTCGGAACGGCATGTTCCGGATCAAGCTCGACAACGGCCACGAGACTCTCGGCTACACCGCCGGCAAGATGCGGCGGTTTCGCATTCGCATGAACCCGGGTGACCGGGTCCGGATCGAGCTGTCGGCGTACGACCTCGACCGCGGCCGCATCGTCTACCGGCTCCGGCCGGGCGACGAGCGCCCCGAGTAGGGGCCTCCACTGTGGACGGCGAGGCGCTTCAGGCGCTGGAGCTGCCCGCGATCCTCGAGCGACTTGCGGCGTCTGCCGCCACCGACCTCGGCGCGGAGCTCGCACGCGCGCTCGCGCCGTCGGCGAAGGTGGAGGAGGTCGATGCCCGGCAGGCGCTCACCGCCGAAGCCGTCGCGCTGCTGGACGCCGCCGACGACCCGCCGCTCGCCGGCGTCACCGACATCGCGGCGTTCGTCGAACGGGCGGAGCGCGACGGTGTTCTGTCGCCCGCCGACCTGCGCGCGGTGTCGGTCTCGGCGCGGGTCGCAGTCGACGCGCGCCGCGTCGTGCACGGCCGTCGCGACATCGTCCCGTTGCTCGCAACGATCGCGGAGCGCATCGAGCCGTCGCTCGTCCAGCTCGCTGAAGCGATCGATCGCTGTGTCGAGGAGGACGGCTCCGACCTGCGCGACGACGCGTCACCGAAGCTGCGCAAGCTGCGCCGTGAGCTCCGGAACGGCGATGCGCGGCTGCGCGACGAGCTCGCGCGCATCGCGCGATCGGCCGGTGTCCGTGACGCGCTCCAGGAGTCGTTCCTCGCCGAGCGGGGAGGGCGCCCGGTGCTCGCCGTGCGTGCGTCCTCGCGCGACCGGGTGCCGGGGATCGTCCACGACGCATCGGGCTCGGGCCAGACGGTGTTCGTGGAGCCGCTCGCGGTGGTCGAGCTCGGGAACAAGCTCGCCGAAGCGGCAGCGGAGGCGCGGGAGGAGATGGAGCGGATCCTGCGCGAGCTGTCGATCGACGTCGCCGCGCGCGGCGACGCGCTTCGCGCGGTCGTCGCCGCCGTCGGCGAGCTCGACCTCGTCCTCGCGCGCGGTTCGCTGTCGCGAAGCTGGCACGGCGCTGAAGTTCAGGTTGCGGACGAGGTGCGCCTCGTCGGGGCGCGGCATCCGTTGCTCGACCCCGCGACCGCCGTCCCGATCGATCTCGACCTCGGCGATCTCCGGGCGCTCGTGATCAGTGGCCCGAACACCGGCGGGAAGACGGTCGCCTTGAAGACGCTCGGCCTCGCGGCGCTGCTCCACCAGTGCGGGCTGCGCCCGCCCGCTGCCGCGGCCGTGCTGCCGGTGTTCGACGAGGTGCTCGCCGACATCGGCGACCGACAGTCGATCGAGATGAGCCTCTCGACGTTCTCCGGTCATATGCGCACGCTGGTCGCGATCCTCGCTTCGGCGACCGAGCGGTCCCTGGTGCTGCTCGACGAGGTTGCGGCAGGCACCGATCCCGAAGAGGGGTCGGCGCTCGCCCGGGCGCTGGTGGAGCGCCTCGCCGCACAGGCGCGGCTGACCGTCGTGACGACGCACTACGGCGAGCTCAAGGAGTGGGCGAGCGCGCGCGACGGCGTGGCGAACGCCGCGACCGGATTCGACGTCGAGGCGGACGCGCCGCTCTATCGGCTCGCGCTCGGGCGGCCCGGGACGTCGCATGCTCTTCGTATCTCGGAGCGGCTCGGGCTCGATCCCGCGGTCGTCGCCGACGCTCGCTCCCGCGTCGCGCCGGAGCGGCTGCGCGCGGCGGAGCTCGTCGCGGAGGCGGAGTCGGCGGAGCGCGCCGCGCGTGAGCGGCACGCGGAAGTGGAGGAGACGGCTCGGCGCGTGACCGCGCGCGAGGCGGAGCTCGAGCGGGAGCTCGAGCGGGTCCGAGCGTCCGCAGACCAGGCGCGCGCACAGGCGGTTGTGGAGGTGGAGCGTGAGCTTGCGGAGGCACGCACGGAGATCGCGGCCCTGCGCGGTGACGTGCGAACAGCCCGGCGCGCGCGCCGCGACTCGGATCAGGACAGGGCGCTGGGGGCGGCGACAGATCGCGCCGCCAAAGCGGGCCTGGTGTTGGGTCGACACAAGGTCGAGCCGCTGGAGGCGACGGCGCCGCTTGCCGAAGGCGACCCGGTCGAGGCGCCGGACGTCGGCGTGCGGGGCACGATTGCGGCGATCCGCGGCGACGACGCCGAGGTCGTCGGTGCGGCAGGCCAGCGCGTCCGCATTCCCTTGGCCCGCCTGCGCCCGTCACGCGAGCGTGCACCGGAGGAGCGGGTGCCGGTCGTGCAGGTGCGCGCTGCCGCGCGCAGCGACGTCTCCGATCAGGTCGACGTGCGCGGCCGGCCCGCGCACGAAGCGCGGCTCGAGGCGCGGCGGCTCGTCGACGAGGCTGCGCTCGCCGGCCTGCGTGAAGTGCGCGTGGTGCACGGTCGCGGGACGGGTGTCCTGCGCAAGGCGATCCGCGACGAGCTTGCCCGTCATCCGCTCGTCGAACGTACGGAGCCCGACGCCGAGGACGGTGCCACGGTCGCGGTGCTCGGGTCATAGCCCGCGGCGAGTTGCGAGAATCGAGTGATGCCCGAAGCGCGGCTCGAGGATCTCGGATCGGGGCTCACGCCGGTCACCCAGGGCTGGTTCGTCGTCAACGTGCGCGACGCCGAGTGGTGGTTTGCGGAGAGCCGGGGCGGGAGGTGTGCCTTCGAGAACGAGTACGGTGACCGGCCGGTCGACTTCGCGCAGGTCGGCATCAACGTCACGGTGCTGGAGCCGGGGCAGACGACGCTCTACCACGCCGAGTCGAACCAGGAGGCATTCCTCGTGCTGGCCGGCGAATGCGTGGTGGTGGTCGAGGACGTCGAGCGACGGCTGCGCTCTTGGGACTTCTTCCACTCCCCTCCGTGGACGGAGCATGCGTTCGCGGGCGCGGGTGAGGGACCGTGCGTGATCCTGATGGCCGGCGCGCGCACCGGTCCGGGTGTTCGGTATCCCGTCTCCGAGGTGGCGGCGCGCTACGGCGCGAGCGTGGCCGAGGCGACGTCCGACTGGCGCCGTGCGTTCGCATCCGTCGAGCGGTTCCGGCGCGAGCGGCCGCCGAGCTGGCCGCGCCTCCCCTGGGCGTAGCGCCTACGCCGCGGGCTGCGCCGACGCAGGCTCTGTCCGCGCCTCGAGCAGCACGGCGCCGAGCACGATCGCGCCGCCGACGAGCGTTGCGGTCGACGGCTGCTCGGCGAGGAACACCCAGACCCAGAGCGGGCCGAGGACGATCTCGAGCAGCGTGATCAGCGCCACCTCGCCCGCGGGGATGAGCCGGCCGCCGATCGTCAGGAACACGAACCCGAGCCCGATCTGCGTGATCCCGAGGGCGGCGAGCAGCGTCACGTCGAGCGCGCCGGCCGCGCTCGGTGCGACGAACGGTGCGGCGACGAGCAGTGCGAGCAGCTGTGACAGGCATGTCGCAGGTGCCATCGACACGTCGCGACGGTGCCGGGTGATGACCAGCGTGGCCGCGAACGACACGGACACGACCAGTGACAGTCCCTGGCCGAGCAGGCTCGGGCGGCCCGGGCCGCCGACCATGACTGCGACGCCCGCCACCGCGATCGCCATCGCGATCCAGGTACGGCGGCTCACCGGGTCGCCGAGGAACAGCCCCATCGCTGCGGCGAGGATCGGTGCCAGCGCCTGGAAGAAGAGGACGTTCGCGACCGAGGCATGGTTCAGCGCGACGAGGAACGAGCCCGACGCGAGCGCGACCAGGATCGCGACCGCGATGCCGCCGCGTCCGATCGCGCGGAACGCCTGGATGACTCCACCGCGCTCGCTCAAGGCGACGTAGGCGAACAGCCCGACGGCCGCGAAGACGGCCCGGCCCGCCACCTGCGTCGCGGTCGAGACCGACAGCTCGCGCTGGAAAAGCCCGGCCGACGACCAGGCGACGGCGGCGAGCGCGACGAACAGGCGGCCACGTTGAGCAGTGCTCATACGTGAGAATCAACCACGTGCTGCCGGAGCGGAGCGAGGTTGTGGTGATCGGCGGCGGGGTTATGGGCGCGGCCGCGCTCCACTACCTCGTCGAGCTCGGCTGCGAGAAGCCGGTCCTCGTCGAGCGCGAGACGCTCGCCTCCGGGTCGACCGGCCGGTGCGCGGGCGGTGTGCGGACGCTCTTCTCGGACGACCTGAACCGGCGTATCTGTGACGAGTCGATCCGCCGGCTCGAGCGGTTCGCGGACGAGGTGGGGCAGGAGCTCGACCTGCGGCTGTGGGGCTACCTCTTCTTGCTCGCGACCGAAGTCGACGCGGCGCGGTTCGCGGCCGAAGGTGCACGGATGCTCTCACCCGAGACCGCGCGCGAGGTCGTGCCGCAGCTCGACGTCGAGGGGCTCACCGCTGCGGCGTTCGACGAGCGGGCCGGTTACGTGACGCCCGATCTCGTCGTACAGGGATACTCAAGGCGTGCCGCCGAGCGCGGCGCGCACATCGAGCAGTCGTGCGCCGCGACACGCGTGCTCGCCGAGAACGGACGCGTCACGGGCGTCGAGACGCAGCGCGGGACGATCGCGACCGAGCGCGTGATCCTCGCCGCGGGTGTGTGGTCGAGCGAGCTGTTCGACCTTCCGCTCGAACGCGAGCGGCGGCACATGTTCTTCACCGAGGACGCACCGGCGTTCCCGGCCGAGTTGCCGCTGACGATCGACTTCGCAACCGGCTTCTACTTCCACCGCGAAGGCGCAGCGCTCGCGCTCGGCGGCCGCGAGCAGACGCTCGAGGAGCTCGCGCCGATCGCCGCGCGGCGCTTGCCGTCGCTCGAAGACCTCGGCATCCGTTCGACTTGGTGGGGGTACTACGAGATGAGCCCCGACCACAACGCGCTGATCGGGGCCGCTGCAGAGCCCGAGGGCCTCTTCTACGCGACCGGGTTCTCGGGGCACGGCTTTCAGCAGGGCCCCGTCGTCGGCGAGCACCTCGCGCAACTCGCACTCGCACTCGAGCCCACGTTCGATCTCTCGCAGTTCGACGTCGAACGCTTCGCGACCGGCGCGGTCCGGCTGGAGCAGAACGTCATCTGAGCGTTGCGACGACGTGGAGCAGGCCCGCGCGGGCGGGTGAGCGGCCGCCGGCCGCGCTGGGTCGCATAGAGAAGCGGCGCGAGCAGCTTCGCCGCAGCGTCGTATGTCGGCTCGCCGCGTGCGGCGAGGAGTCTTTCGCCCCAGACGTCGCGCCTGCTCCGTGTGGCGGCGCCGACGCCCTGCGCGCACGCCACTACAGTCGCCCGCTCTGACCAAGCGCCGACCCTATCGCCGCAGAGACGCCGCGGCACGCCGGAGAGTCTCCGCGTCGAACAGGAACGGCGCCGCGTTCGGGACGTCGTGGAACGGCCGGTCCGGATCGGGCGAGCCTCCCGCGGCGTTGATCGCGTAGCGCACCGGGATCTCGTGGCAGACGCAGAGGATCGTGTCCTCGGTTCGCGCGGCGAGTCGTGCGAACGCACCGGCATAGCGCGCGGCCGCCTCGTCGAGGCTCTCGCCGCCCGGGAAGCGATCCGCGCGCGTGTGCGCGTGCTTCCACTCGCGGTAGTCGGCGAGCGTCCGGCCCTCGAGCTCGCCGATCCGGATGTCGTCCAGGTCCGGGTCGACCTCGTGCGGCACGTCGGCGGCGCGACTCCCGAGCGCCAGGCGAGCCGTCTCCCGTGCGCGCAGGAAGCGTGAGGTGACGCACAGGTCGATCGGGATCGCGGCGAGCTCGACTCCGAGCGCGGCCGCGGCAGCTTCTCCCGTCTCGGTGAGGCCCCGATCGAGCTCGGGATCACCGTTCACCAGGCCCGCCGCGTTGAACAGGGACTGGCCGTGGCGGGCGAGGAGAAGCAGGCGCACGGTGCGGACGCTATCTGCCCTCATGAACCGGGGTGGTCGGGCCGATACAGGCCGTGTGCAGCGGGCTGTCCCGCATCCGACGGTCGTCTCCCCCGGCCGGGCAGCGCTCGGCTTCGCCTGCGTCGCTCTCGCGACGACGGGCCTGCGCTCGACCGGCACCCATTGGCTCTTCCTGGGGCTGGCGATCTTCACGGCCGTGTCGCTCGTCGGTGCCGCGTTTGCGCTGCCGCGGCGTCTGCCCCCGCAGGCACTGGTGCTCCTGCCGCTCCTGTGCGACGTCCTGGTCGCGCTTCTTCGTGAGTCGCAGGGCGGGTCACAGTCGGGCTACGCGGCGTTGCTCGTGCTGCCGGTCGTGTGGGTGGCGTTCGTCGGCAGCCGGCGCAGCGTGCTCCTCGTCGTCGCGGCGCAAGCGGCGACGCTCGCGATCCCGATCGCGGTCGTCGGCGGCCCGTCCTACCCGAGCACCGCCTGGCGCGGCGCCTTGCTGTTGACCCTCGTCTCGACGATCGTCGGCCTGGTGACCGAGCACGGAGTGCGCACGACCCGGCGCCACGGCGAGACCGAGGCGCAGCGGGCGCGGATGCTCGACCGGCTCGTCCAGACCCAGAGTGCGATCGCGATGAGCGACTTCGGTCTCGACGACGTCCTCGCGACGGTCGTCGAGGAAGCGCTGACCCTCACGGGTGCCGACGCCGCAGTCGTCGAGCTCCCCGACGGGGAGGACTTCGTCTACCGCGCGGTCGCCGGCGCTGCGCAGCCGTTCGCGGGTCTACGCCTCCCGGCGGACGGCTCCGCTTCGGGTTACGTTCTCGACCACCTCGAGTCGCTCGTCGTCTCGGACACCGAGACGGACACGCGCGTCGACCGTGAGGCATGCCGGGATATCGGCGCTCGCTCGATGGTGGTCGTGCCGCTGATCCACGCGGGTCGCGCAGCGGGAGTGCTGAAGGTCTATTCGGCCAAGGTCGAAGCGGTCGGCGTCGACGAGGCGCGCGTTCTGGGCCTGCTCGGGAACGTGATCGGCACCGGCCTTGCCCGTGCGGAGCTCTTCGCGACGATGACCGAGCATGCGAGCATCGACGCGCTCACCGGCCTTGCCAACCGCCGCAGCTGG
>JAICUZ010000078.1 GCA_025935595.1 Burkholderiales bacterium | reverse complement strand
CCCCCGTAAGCCGGCACATCGCTGCGGTTCAAGCTGTCGACCAGAACGAAGAGAACGTTCATGGACAGCCGCATGAGCGGCGCACGACGAGCTCCACCGGCAGGCGGACGGCCGGTGTCATGATCTCGCCGTTCAACCCGTCGAGGAGCAGCTGCGCTGCCTCCCGGCCGAGCTCGTAGTCGCCGCGTCGCAGCGCAGTCACCGGCGGGTCGACCAGCGGACCGAAGACAGGATCGTCGAAAGCAACGAGCGCGATGTCCTCGGGGACCCGACGGCCGGCCGCCCGGCACGCGGCGATCGCACCCATCGCGAGCGTGTCGGCGGACGCGACGACCGCGGTCGGCGTCTCGGCGAGCGCGAGCAGCCGCGCCATCGCCGCGGCCGCGCTGTCCGACGACCACGACGAGTCGGCGATCTCGACGTACGCGGCATGACGGCGGACGCCGTGCCGCTCCGCGGCGGCGCGAAAGCCCGCCAGCCGCTCCTGCCCCGACGTGAAGATCGGCGGGCCGCCGAGGTAGGCGATCCGCTCGTGCCCGTGACCTGCGAGATGGCCGACGAGGAGCTCCATTCCCTGGTCGTTGGCAAGCGCGATCTGCGCCAGGCCGCGCCCGTCCGCGAGGCTGTCGAAGTAGACGGTCGGGATGTGCGGCTCGGCGGACTTCGGCCGCGAGGTCGCGAGGAGGATCCCGGTCACCTGATGGCCCTCGAGCGTGCGCAGCGCCACCTCCTCGTGGCCGGCCTCCCGCTCGGTGTTCATCACGAGCGCCTGGTATCCCGACGCTTGGAGCACCTCCTGCGCCCCTTTGACAAACCGGCTGTAGAACGTGACGCCGATATCCGGGACGACGATGCCGACGAACGGCGCCGTTTTCGCGCGCAGCGACTGGGCGACGCGGTTCGGCTGATAGCCGAGCCCACGCGCGGCGGCCGCGACGCGAAGCCGCGTGGCCTCGCTGATCCGTGGGCTCTCCTTGAGCGCCCGGGACGCGGTCGACGGCGCGACCTGCGCCAGCCGCGCCACGTCGATCAGCGTCGGTCGCCTCTGCTCGACGCTCATGTCGCCGGCCAGACCGACAGCAGCTCGTCCACGACGCCCGGCGCTGCGCAGAGAAACGGCGCGCCTTCCTCCGGGACGCCCCACGGCAGCACCGCGCCCGCCTCGGCGGCGATCAGCGCACCCGCGAGGCAGTCGCCCGGGTTGAAGCCGCCGATCGTGGCCGCAACGCACCGGCCGGCGGCGACCGCGGAGATCGAGAACGCGTTCGAGCCCATGATGCGTGTGACGCAGCCGGCGTCGGCGAGCGCCTGCATGGCGTCGAACATCCCATGCCAGATCGACTGCGCGGAGTACTCCGTGAGCACGATGCCGCCCATCAGCGAGCGGGCCTCCGACACGTGTGTCGGCCCGTCGTTCCGACGCGCACCGCGCCCGCGCCCCGCCGACAGCACGTCACGGCGGTACGGATCGGCGACGAGCCCGGCCGCGGCGCCGGCGTCGTCTGCCACGCAGATGCTGAAGGAGGACACGGGCAGCCCGTGGACGTAGTTCGTCGTGCCGTCGACCGGGTCGATCAGCCACGTGGCCCGTGCGTCGTCGTCTCCGGAGATCCCGTACTCCTCCCCTTCGATCCGGTGATCGGGAAACCGCGCCGCGATCGCTTCCCGCACGAGCCGCTCGACCGCGAGGTCGGTCTCGGTCACCCAGTCGGCCGCCGTCTTCTTCGTCGCCACCTGGTCGGCGCGCGGCCGCTCGCCGACGATCCGCTCCATCGCGCGCGCCGCGACGTCGTCCATGAGCGCGACGCACGCATCGAGCTCGGCGTCGGTCAGCACCGCGCCTCCAGAAGCAGGGCGACGAGGTCGCGCACCCGGTTCGTGACGATCGCGTCGACACCGCACTCGACGACACGCCTCATCTCGTGCGGGTCGTCGACCGTCCAGGTCGAGACGTTGTAGCCGCGGTCGTGCATCGCTTCGACGCGCTGTGCGTCGACGTGCTCCCACGGTGGGTTGAAGTACTCGACGCCGAGCGACTCGAGCAGGGACGGCGGAGGCAACTCGCGCTCGGTCCACGTGAGCGCGATCCGGGCGGTGGGCGCAAGCTCGCGGATCCGACGATGGCCTTCCACATTGCCGCCGGAGAAGAGGACCCGGTCGAGCGCGTCTGCCTCCCGGATCACGGCAAGCGCCGGTTCGACGACGTCGGCGACCGTGAAGTCGACCATCACGGGCGCCTCGACGCATGCGAGCGCCTCCCCGAGCGTTGCGATCCCGAGCGCCGAGAGCTCGGCCAGCGTCGCGTCGGCCACGGCGAGCGGCGATCCCCACACGCGCTCGAGCGTGGGATCGTGCACGACCGCCACCCCGCCGTCCGCGGTCCGCCTGATGTCCAGCTCGATCATGTCGGCACCCGCCCGCTCGGCCGCCTGGAACGCGGCCACGGTGTTCTCCGGCGCCTTGCTCCAGTCTCCCCTGTGCGCGAGCGCCAGCGGCACTACACCGAGACCGGCGCGGACGACCGCTGCAGAACGCCGTCGCGATAGAGCAAGGCCCGCGTGAAGGAGATCCGGACGTGCTCGGCGGGAGGGAGGTCGGCGCTGACGAACGCACGCACCTCGTTCGGTCCTGCGTTGAGAACGATCTCCTTGTAGTGGCCGCGCGGAACCTCGCGCACCACGTCGGCAGGCGCGCCGTCCCCGTTGAGCGAGACATGCACGTCCTCCGGGCGGACACCCGCCTCGAACGTCCCGTCGCCGGTCGCCGAGAGATCGTCGCACGGCACCACGAGCTTGCCCGGCAGCTCGAGGCCTCCCGGGACGACGGTCGCCTCGTAGCTGTTCATGGCGCCGACGAAGCTCGCGACGAACGTGGTCTCGGGCTCGCGGTAGAGGCTGCGCGCATCCGCGTACTGCTCGACGTTGCCTCCGGACATGACGGCGATGCGATCGGAGATCGACAGCGCTTCGTCCTGGTCGTGCGTCACGAACACGGTGGTGATCCCGATGCGCTGCTGGATCTCTCTGATGTCCTCGCGCACCCGAACGCGCAGCTTCGCGTCGAGATTGGAGAGCGGCTCGTCGAGGAGCAACACCTTCGGTTCCAGCACGAGCGCGCGGGCGAGGGCGACGCGCTGCTGCTCGCCACCCGAGATGCGCGCGGGGTAGCTGTGGACGTGATGCGTCAGCCCGACGAGCTCGAGCACCTGCGCCACGCGATCGCTCACCTCCTGCCGAGGCAGCTTCCGAAGCCGCAGCCCGAACGCGACGTTCTTGAACACCGTCATGTGCGGCCAGAGGGCGTAGTTCTGGAAGACCATCGCCGTCGGCCGCTTGTCCGGCGACATCTTCGTCACGTCGTTGCCGCCGATCAGGACGCGGCCTCGGTCCGGGATCAGAAAGCCTCCGATCATGCGCAGCGTCGTCGTCTTGCCACACCCCGACGGGCCGAGCAGGCACGTGAGCTCGCCCGCCTTCACCTCGAGCTGCATGTCGTCGACGATCGTCCGTCCGCCGAGGTCCTTCGAGACGTGCTCGATCTGGAGACCGACGTCGGTCCGCTCCGGCGCCGGCGAAGCCGGTGCCTCCGCTCTTTGCTGAGCTCCGTCGAGCCTACGCTCAGTACTCATCGCAACTGGAACCCTTCCGCGAGCTTGCCGCCCATCACGTGCTTCCGCACGAGCGCCATCAGGAGGACCGACGGGACCGCGAGCAGGAGCGCGAAGACTGCCGCGACCTGCTCTGGGTAGTTCAGGACGAGCGTGTACATCTCCGTCGGCATCGTGATGTACTTCGGGACGCCGACGAGGAACGTGCCCTGCGCCTCGTCGAACGACGCGAGGAACGACAGGATCATCGCGACGAAGATCGCCGGGGCGGCGAGCGGGAACGTGACGCGGAAGAACACGCGCAACGGCCCGGCGCCCACGTCCCGCGCCGCCTCCTCGAGGCTGCGCGGGATCGCCGAGAACGCGGCGGCGGGGATCCAGGTCATGAAGACGATCGTGCCGATCAGCTGCACGATCACGACGCCGAGAAACGTCGCCATCAGGTTGAGCGAGTAGAAGACGCCGGCCATCGAGATGTAGAGGCCGATCTTCGGGAACGCGTTGACCGCGAAGAGCGAGATGAGCAGGAACCGGCGCCCCGGGAACTTGTAGCGCGAGAACGCGTACGCGGCCGGCAGGCAGATCGCCGCCGAGGCGACCGTCACGACCGGTGCGAACTCGAAGCTGAGCTTCATCGAATGACTG
The DNA here is from genome assembly GCA_025935595.1 of Burkholderiales bacterium. GTDB lineage: Bacteria > Actinomycetota > Thermoleophilia > Gaiellales > Gaiellaceae > PALSA-600. The sequence continues at coordinate 5,824 of JAICUZ010000078.1, read as the reverse complement.
AGGTTCGGATCGTTGAACACCTGGCGCCAGCCGTTCACCGTCCATTGCTTCGGAAGCAGCTGCGGGTAGAGCCAGAGACCCGAGAACGCCCGTAGCCCGAGCCACACGATCGGTCCGATCATGAACACGATCAGCGAGCCGACGAACAGAAACCACAGGACGCGGCGCCCAGCGCTGCGTGCGAGCGCGAAGCTCACGCTCACGGCGCGACCGCCGAGCGCTTTCCGGTGCGCACATTCGCCCACACGTACACGGCGCCGATCCCGAGCGCGAGCACGAACACGACGATCGCGAGCACCTCGGCCTGCTGCGGCTGGTTGAACGCCGAGAAGAAGTTGCTCATCGACGGGCCGAGCAGGTTCGGTGCGGTCGGGCCGGTGAGGTACGGCACGGTGAAGCTCCCGAGCACGTAGATGGCGGTGAAGGTGGCGACGATCACCGTCGGGATCACGTTCATGGGCAGGAGGATCGACCGCACCACGCGCGGCATGCTCGCGCCGGAGTCGCGCGCCGCCTCGATCAGGTTGTTCGGCACGCCGTTCAGGCCCGAGCTCATCATCAGCACGCCGAAGGGGATGTTCACCCAGACCTCGGCGAGGAAGACACACCACAGCGTGAAACCGAGTGTCGGGAAGCTGTGCCAGCCGAGGTGGTACGCGACGCTCCGCATGAACCCGTCGGATGAGTAGAAGACGAGCATCGCGTACGACGCGATCACGACCGGGATGAAAAGCGGCACAACCGAGAGTCCGGACACGATCCGGGCGAGTCGCGTGTCCGCGAGGCGCAGGTAGAGCGCGATCGCCCAGCTGACGACCACGACGACGAGCGTGGCGAGGACCGTCACCCATACGGTCGCCCAGAGGTCACGGTGAATGGTCTTGTTGCCGAGGACGTCGCGGTAGGCGTCGAGCGTGACGCCGTGCTGCACGATGAACTGCCGCTGCCCGAGCGAGGCGACGACGGAGTTCGGACCGCCCGCGCGGCCGAGGGTGTAGGCGATCGCCGCCACCACCGGGAACCCGATGAAGACGGCGATCACCGCTACCGGCGGGAGCACCATGAGGAGGCCTTGCGCCCCCTCACGGAGCTCCCGCCTGCGCACCGACAGGCGCGGTACCGTTACGGCACCGTCTGCTGCCACTGCGCCTTGAAGTCGCTCTGTTGCTTCTGCGCGTAGGTCGGCCGGAGCGAGTTCGCGGAGACGTCGGCGAACTTGTTCTGGATTGCCTTCGGCATCAGCTTGAGAGGAATCGCCGGGAAGCCGGACATGACGTTGATGATCTGCGTCTGCGCTGCCGGCGACAGAACGTAGTCGACGAACTTGTAGACGTCGACCTTGTGCTTGGCGCTCTTCGGGACGCCGAGGTATGCGGCCCCGCCGGTGAAGGAGGGATTCGCGATCTGCGTCAGGTGCACCGAAGGCGGCAACTGACCCGTCTTGAGCGCGGTCAGGGACTGGTCCGACCACACCGGCGCGACCCAGATCTGCCCCTTGCCGAGCAGGTCGAGGACGGCGGCGTTGCCGTTCGGATAGACGCCCTGGTACACGTACTGGTTCAGGCTGTGCAGCAGGTCGAGCCCCTGCTTCCAGTTGGACTCGAGGTTCGGGAAGTACCCGGTCTGCATCTGCTTGAGGACGTTTGCCGGGATGAAGCTGTCCACGACTGTCTCGGCGAACGAGTAGCCGGAGCCACCGCTGTTCGGCGAGTTGTAGGTGAACTTGCCCGGGTGTGCCTTGATCCACGCGAGGAGCGCGCCAAGGCTCTTCGGCGGAGTGGGGACGTTCTTCGAGTCGTAGGCGAGAACGACCGACGAGCCGCGGTACGGGATCGCCGCGCCCTTCACCGGCGTGAGGAGCTTCTGGTCGACGTTCTTGATGTTCGGCGCCGTCGCCTTCGTGACCGGCTGCGTCAGGCCGTCGGTCGCGAGCGTGGTGACGAGCCCCGCGTCGACCAGGTCGATCCCCGGCCACTTGCGCTGCTTCACCGCCGCCCCGATGCGGGCGAGCGTCGTCGTGTCCTGCACGCCGTGCTCCGAGAAGATGAACTTGACCTTGATGTTCTTGTTCTTCTTCTCGAACCCCGGGATGATGTACTGCTGCCAGAGCGACTGGACGTTCACATCGCCGCTCGCGTAGAGGACGATCGTGTCCGTCTTGGCCTGCCGCTTCGTCGCCGCCTTCGACGTCGCTGCGAGCGAGGCCAGGACGACCGCGAGCGCGAGAACGATGATCGCGCCGAGGTGCTTCCTGTTCACTGCTCCCTCCTTTGCATCCTTCGGTTCGGTACCTGGGGGGTGGTCATGCAAGCTCCGAAACTGCACCGGCGGCTTCACCGCCGACCTCGATGTCGTGCCGCGCAGCGAGGACGCGTGCGGCAGATTGACAGACGCGGACATCTTCGCGTCCCTCCTCGATACCCGCGCGCGGAGCCTCGCCGCTCGAGACGAGCGACTCGAACGCGAGCCACTGCTGTTCGAACGCCTCGACGGTCGAGCGCGTGCTCGTGACACGCTCCGCTTCGTCGTCCGTGCCGACGACTGTGAGCACCGTCGGTGCGTGGAGGAGGTACGGCGCCGGGAACGTCAACTCGACGCTGCCACGGTCGTCGTGCACCCGAACCTCCTCGCGGTAGGCGGGATACTCCTCGAGGTAGTGCCAGCGGATGGACACGCGGGCGCCGTCCGGAAGCCGGCCCTGCAGGGCGACCGAGCCGTCGGCCGCTTCCGCCGGCCACACGTCGGCGTCGTCGATCTCGAGGCCGCCGCCCACGAGCGCGCGGATCACGGCCAGATCGTGGACGACGCTGCCGAGGAACACCTCGGCGTACAGCTCACGAAGCCACCGCGGCGCCGCACCGAGCGCCCGGTGGAGCGATGCCTCCTCGTCCGCAGCGAGCCGGGCGAGGTCGTTCGTGCCGACATCGCCGGCGGGCGGCAGGAGGCCGGCGTGCGCGAGCTGCGGGCCTGACGGGGGGTGGAGCACCGTGACCTCGACCGACCGTGGCGCCGGCCGATCCGCGAGCACCGTGGCGGCCCGCTCGACCGCCGGGTCGTAGACCTTCATGTACCCGAGCTGGAGAACCGGATCGACCGACGCGAGCTCGTCGATCTCTCCCACGGAATAGGCGAGCGGCTTCTCGCAGAACACGGCGAGGCCGGCGCCGGCGGCCGCGGCCGCGAGCGACGCATGCGACCCGGTCGTGAGGATCGCCACCGCGTCGAGCCCGCCCGCGCCATAGAGCTCCTCGACGCGGGCGAACCGACGATCCTCGGTGACCCCATAGCGTGCCCCGAGCCCGTCGCGTGTCCTGCGCGACAGGTCGCACAGCGCGGCGATCCGGAACCTCTCGGGATGCTTGTGAAGGAGGGGTAGGTGAACCGCTTGCGCGACCGCCCCCAGTCCCACGACACCGATCCGAATCGGTGAGCTATACCCCTGACCCACGCCGGTGCGAACGTTTGCACGGCGCTCGAGCCCTGTCAACCGGGAGCCTGCCTGACACGAATGTCAGGCTGTGCAAACGTTGGCGCAGTCGGCGATCAGCGTGTCTGCGGGAAGCCCAGATCGACCGTCGACGTCGCCGGGTCGGGCCAGCGCGACGTGACGACCTTCCCCCGCGTGAAGAAGTCGATCCCCTCCGGCCCATAGATGTGCCGGTCGCCGAAGAGAGACGCCTTCCACCCGCCGAACGAGTAGTACGCGACGGGCACCGGGATCGGGACGTTGATCCCGACCATCCCCGCCTGCACGTCGAACTGGAACTGCCGAGCGACGCCGCCGTCGCGCGTGAAGATCGCAGTGCCGTTGCCGTACGGGTTCTCGTTCACGAGGCGCACTGCCTCGTCGTACGTGGTGACCCGCGTCACACCGAGCACCGGCCCGAAGATCTCGTCGTCGTACGCACGCATACCGGGCTCGAGGCCGTCGATGAGCGACGGCGCCAGGAAGAAGCCGTCGTCGGGGCAGCTCTCGCGGCCGTCGACCAGCACGTCGCCGCCGCCGTCCTCGAGATACGACGCGACCTTGTCCCGATGCTCGCGCGTGATCAGCGGTCCCATCTCGCTCGAGGCGTCCATGCCGTTCCCGACCTTCACGTTCGGGATGCGCGCCTTGATCGCGTCGATCAGCGGGTCGGCCACATCGCCGACCGCGACGAGCAACGACACCGCCATACAGCGCTCACCGGCCGAGCCGTAGGCGGCGGAGACCGCCGCGTCCGCAGCCATGTCGATGTCGGCGTCCGGGAGAACGATCATGTGGTTCTTCGCGCCGCCGAGTGCCTGGCAGCGCTTGCCGTTCGCGGTCGCAATCTCGTAGACGTACTTGGCGATCGGCGTCGACCCGACGAACGAGACCGCGGCGACGTCGCGATGCTCGAGGATCGCGTCGACCGCGACCTTGTCGCCGTGGACGACGTTGAAGACGCCGTCCGGGAGACCCGCCTCCTTGAGGAGCTGTGCCGTGTAGACCGACGCGGACGGATCCTTCTCCGAGGGCTTGAGCACGAACGTGTTCCCGCACGCGATCGCGGGCGCCCACATCCACATCGGGACCATCGCCGGGAAGTTGAACGGCGTGATCCCCGCGACGACGCCGAGCGGCTGGCGGATCGAGTACACGTCGACGCCCGTCGAGGCCTGCTCGGTCATGCCGCCCTTCAGCAGATGCGGGATGCCGCAGCAGAACTCGATCACCTCGAGCCCGCGCGTCACCTCGCCCATCGCGTCCGACAGCACCTTGCCGTGCTCGGCCGTCAGGTGCTTCGCGATCTCCTCGCGGTGCTCGTGAACGAGCTCGCGGATCGCGAACAGGATCTCGGCGCGCTTCGCGATCGACAATGCGCGCCACGCGGGGAACGCCGCCTTCGCCGCCTGGACGGCGCGGTCGACCTCCTCGACCGTCGCGAAGTCCACCGCCCCCGACTGCTGGCCCGTCGCCGGGTTGAACACGGGGCCGCTACGGCCGGACGTGCCGGCGTACGGAGCGCCGGAGATCCAGTGGTTGATCGGCTTGACGGCTGCGGGGGCGTCGAGAACGTCGGTCACGGTGTTTCCTCCTTGGAAAGCTCACTGGGAGACTAGCGCTGTGGAACCGACAGTCGCGGAGCTCGCCGAGGACACGGCCGCGCATGTGCTGCCACGGCCCGGGTTCGAGACGATCATTCGAGACGAGTTCTTCTTCGAAGCCGGAAGGCACCGCGCCTCGATGCAGCGGCTGCGGCTCGAGGACGTGGAGGCGACCGTCGCGTGGGCGCGCGATCAGTGCGCGCGCCGCGGGATCGAGCGCTGCGAGTGGTGGGTCGGCTGGAGCGCGACGCCCGTGGATCTCGCGCGGCAGCTCACCGACCTCGGCTTCGTGCCGGACGACGAGGAAGCGACGCTCACCGGGATGAGCATCGGCCATGAGCCGCCGGCTGCGCCGAACGTCGACGTGCGGCGGATCGAGACGCTCGAGCAGCAACTGGAGGCGCTGGAAGTCGACTGGAACGTGTGGGAGCTGCCGGAGGAGGAGCGAGCATCACGGCGGCAACACGAGCACGAGCGTTTCGACGCGAACGGCACCGTCCACCACTTCGCCGCGTACGTCGACCACCGGCCTGTCGGCTTCGGTCGCGCGATCGACATGGACGCGGGCGTCGCATTGATGGGCGGCGCCGTCCTACCGACAGCACGGGGTCGCGGCGTCTACCGCGGGCTCGTCTACGCGCGCTGGCAACACGCAGTGGCGCGAGGCACGCCGCTCCTCGTCGTGCAGGCCGGCCGCATGTCGGCTCCGGTGCTCACAGGGCTCGGGTTCCGTCGCCACGGCACGATCCGATTG
>JAICUZ010000269.1 GCA_025935595.1 Burkholderiales bacterium | reverse complement strand
TGGCCACACACCACTTGGGTCGGACCCATGGCCGCAAGTGCGGATTGCGGCCCGAGCCCACCGTGCGTACACATTCGCCACGACCCCGGAGTAGCTCAACTGGAAGAGCAACGAACTGTCCATTCGAAGGATGCCGGTTCGAATCCGGCCTCCGGGGTCCAGGACAGCGAAGGCCCGCCGCGCGGCGGGCCTTCGTCTAGCTCAAGAGTGCAACGAACTGTCCGGTTCGCATTGTAGCTCCGGGTCGAGAGCGATCTACACCAACGCCGCGAGATTCCGCTCTTCGACCGCCCGCACCGCAGGTAGGTCGTCGACCTGCACGGCGACCCGGTCCTGCTCGACGACCGCCCAACCGCCGAAGCCGTCGAGCGCTGCGAGGACGGCCGGGAAGTCGACCGCGCCGGCGCCGAACTCGCAGAAGAGGCCCGTCTCCCACGCCTGCTCGACCGACAGCTCCTGCGAGCGGACGCGCGCGAGCACGTTCGGGTCGACGTCCTTCAGATGCAGGTGCGAGATCCGGTCGCGCGCCTCGCGGGCGAACGCCGCCGGGTCGCCGCCGCCGACGACCGTGTGCCCGGTGTCGAACGCGATCGAGACGTCTGTGGCCTCGAGCAGCGCAGCGACTTCGTCGGGGCTCTCGATGTACGTGGCGGTGTGCGGGTGGAACGCGGCCTCCACGCCTGCCGCGCGCGCGCGCTCGGCCGCGTGCTGGATCCGTTCGGCCGCGCGCTTGAACTCGTCGGCGCCGAGGGCGGAGGCGCGGGTGGCGTCGGGCCGGCCCGCTGCGGCGAGCCGAACGTCGTTCTCGTCGCCGGCCAGCACGACAGGTCCGCGCGCACCCGTCGCGGCGAGGATCGAGATCGTCTGGTCGAGGAACGCGAGATCGTCGCGGAACCCTTCGTCGTCGGCGATGCGAAGCGGCGCGAACGCGCCGACGAGCTCGAGTCCGTACGGCTCGAGCGTCCGAAGCACCTCGTCGGCGTCGGCGCCCAGGTAGCCGGGCGGGCCGAGCTCGATGCCGCGGTAGCCGAGCTCCTGCACCGTCCTCAACATCACGGCGGGCGGGATCAGGTCGTCGCGGTCGACGGTTCGCTCCCACACGCCCCAGGTGCACGGCGCACTCGCGAGGCGCAGGGTCATGGCGCCGACTCTACGGCACCCATGCGACCCTATGGCGATGCACCGCTGGGCTGCCGCGTGCCTCGTGCTCTGCGTCGTCGGGTGCGGCACGTCTCACCCGTCTCGATCGGAGCAACGCGCGACCGCGCGGGCGTTCGCCGAAGAAGTCGTCGCCGGACATGGAGACGCCGCTCGGTCGTACGTCGCCAAGGGCGCCGATCCCGCCGTGCGCGAGCAAGCCTCACGGCTCTCGGCCGCGTTCGCGCACACGCCCGGCCACCTGGTCGGCGAACCACGGCGAAGCGGCACGGCCCAGTGGGCGTTCGCCTACACGAAGCGTGTGAACGGGAAGAAGGGAGCGTTCTCGCGCGAGCGCGGCATTCTCGTCGTCGACACCGGCAGCGATGCGCCCGGGGTGACCTTCGCCGCGATCCTCGGCCGCCAGATCGCCTACAGCACGCACCACGACTCCGAGCTTCTGCCCTCGAAGCGCTAACTCACGCCACTCAGTCGCCCGACGAGAGCGAGCATGGCGTCGACGGCCTCGGCGGTCGTGAGGGCTTCTCGGCGGACGAGCGACCGCCACGTCTCGAACGCGAGCGCGTGCCCGACTGCGGCACGAACGGTGGTCGAGCCGCCGAGATCTGCCGCCAGCCGGTCGGCGAGGGTGGTGAGACGCTCCGCGTAGCGGGTCATGTCCGCCCGGACGGCGGGAATGAGCTCGGCGTCGCGGAAGAAGAGCTCGAGGTCGGACTCGACGCCCGCGTACCAGGCCCAGACATCTCGAAGAACGAGGGCGAGGCGCTCGAGCGGATCCGCCGCGGCCTCCCAGGGCTCCGCCGGCGGGAACGGGTGCAGCAGGGCCCAGTGGCTCGTGCAGGCGGCGAAGAGCGTGTCCTCGTCCGGGAAGTGCGAGTAGACGGTGTGCCGCTGGACGCCGGCTTTGTCGGCGATCGCAGAGATCGTGGTGCGCGCGGGGCCGACCGACGTGTGCAGCGCCAAGGTCGCCTCGACGATCCGCTGCCTCGTCTCGGCCTCGCGCTCAGCGCGCTTCGTCTTCTGGTACGTCCTCGTCATTACACACCAGTGTACCCCGAATTTGACATCGGCGGCGCGGTGTGCCAATATCGCTGCACATTAGTGTTCAGCGAAAGGAGAGAGTCCCATGTTCACCCTTGACACCGCCACCCTCGAAGCACAGGAGATGGGCGGCGGCCTCTCGGTCACCTTCCCGTTCTCGAGCGCGACCGGGACCGCGGACACCGCGGCCGTGTACCTGGTCTTCGAGCCGGGCGGCGCCCTGGCCGAACACACTGACAGCGCAGAGGAGTGGCTCCTCGTGCTCGAAGGCATCGTCGAGGCGACCGTCGGCGACGAGACGGGGATCCTCGAGGCGGGCCAGCTCGTGCTCGTCCCGGCAATCGCGCCCCACAGCGCGCGCAACGTCGGCGACGGCCCCGCACGGGTCCTCGGCTTCTTCGGGGCTTCGACGAACGTCGCCCACTTCAGCGACGAGTTGGCGCCCGGCGTGAAGACGCTCGTCGTCGGCGCGCAGCCGGGCATCGCGCTCCCGGTGCCGACGCCCGAACCCGCCGTCGCGTAGGGGCGAACCTGCCGGATGCAGCGTGAACGCTACGGCCGACGCGCTGCATCCGAGCAGCACCGGGCAACTGCTCGTCCGTCAGTAGACTCGCCCGCTGGATGAACATCGTCGTCACGAACCTCAAAGGCGGCGTCGGAAAGACGACAACGACTGTGTACCTCGCGGCGGTGGCGTCATCACGCGGCCACAACCCAGTCTTGGTCGTCGACGCCGATCGCCAGGCATCCGCGGCAGAGTGGCTCGAGGAACGTCCTCTGGACGGTGTCGAGATCGTCGAGGCACCCTCGGAGCGGACGCTCGCGCGCGCGATGCGCTCGGACGAAGGAACCGTGCTCGTCGACCTCCCACCGGGTGACGAGCGGCTCGTGCAGGCGGCGATCGGCCTGGCCGACGCGGTCGTCATCCCGACGCGTGCCGGCGGTGTCGAGTTCGCCCGGGTCGCCTACACGCTGGAGCTGATCCCGGCAAAGACGCCTCGCGGCATCGTCATCACCGCCGCGAGGCTCGGAACCAACGACCTCACGGAAACGATCGACTGGTGGAAGTCCGAGGACGTTCCGATCTGGGGTGTCGTCCCTGAGCGCGTCGGCATCGCCGCAGGACCCGAAGCGCGCCTGTACCGCGAAGGGCTCGACGAATACGGCGACGTGCTGCGGCGCGTCCTGCGTTCCCGCCGAGCGAACTAGCGCCTTGCGCGCCTCCGCCCGAGCCGGCTTGCACGTGGGCCTGGTCGGCGTCGGACGCATCGGCGCGTTCCACGCGCGGACGTTGCTGTCGCTCGACACCGTCGAGTCAGTCACCCTCGCCGACGTGGATGCCGAGCGTGCCGCGAGCCTCGCGGCCGAGCTGGGCGCTCGATCGGTCCCTACGCCGGAAGCGCTCGTCGAGGCAGAGACCGATGCGCTCGTGATCGCCGCCCCCACTCCGGCGCACCAGGCGCTGCTGTCGCTCGCCGCCGAAGCAGGTCTGCCGGCGTTCTGCGAGAAGCCGGTCGCGCTCGACCTGGCGCCGCTCGACTCCGTGATCGCCGCGACCGAGGCGGCAGGGATCCTCGTCCAGGTCGGCTTCCAACGCCGCTTCGACGCCGGCTACCGCGCGGCTCGCG
>JAICUZ010000135.1 GCA_025935595.1 Burkholderiales bacterium | reverse complement strand
GGGACGATCGGTGAGCGGCTGCGCCTCGCGCTACGCGACCGGCGGCACAGGGACGAGGTCCGTCGCGTCACCGGTTGACGCGCGCCATGCGACCAGGACGAACGCGATCGCCCCGACGGTCATCCCGCCGGCGATCTCCGTCCAGACCGCGGCGTTCCCGTGGTAGCGGTACAGCGGCCCGATGATGATCCGTCCGAGCGGGCCGCACGATCCGCTCGCCGCCATCACCGCGGTCATCACCTTCGCGCGCAGGGCCGCGGGTGGTCGCGTGGTGATGATTCCCATGATCGGCGCGTTCACCATCGGCACGAACAGCCCGCAGAGGACGACCGCGACACCGACGACGGGCCAGGAGACGGGCGCGACGACGATCCATAGCGGCAACGTCGCCGCGACGATCCCGAACGCCGCGAGCTTCAGCGGAGAGAACCGGTCGAGGAGCTTCATCACGAGCACGGAGCCGGTGATCGCGCCGATGCCGAACGCGGTGAAGATCCACCCGGCGATGTGCGGGTTCTGGTCGTAGCGCGTGTAGGCGAGCAGCGGCACCGCGACGACGATCCCGTTCGCGGCGCCGTCCAGCACGATCGTGATCAGGCTGAAGCTCCGAAGCAGAGGGTCGCGCCAGAGGTAGCGGACGCCGGCCATCACGCCGCGGCTGTCCTCGTCGTCGACGACCGGCTTGCCGCCGCGCACGAGCGAGAGCACGACGACGAATGCGAACAGGAACGTCGCGGCGTCGACGACGAGCAGCGGGGCAGTGCCGGTCCAGGCGATCAACGCACCGGCGATCGACGGCCCGATCACGATCGGAAGGTGCTGGGCGCCGCCGATCAGGCCGGACGCCTTCGCGACGGCCTTCTCGTCGTCGCCGAGGACCTCGGGGATGATCGATCGCTGCGATGCCGCATACGGTGCGATGAACACTCCGAGCAGGAAGACGATCAGGAGCAGCAGCGGGAAGGTGAGGTGGCCTGTCCAGTGGAGGATCGGGACGAGTGCGACGAGCGGTGCGCGAACGAGGTCCGAGAGGAGCATCGCGGTGCGCGCTCCGAGGCGCGCGACCACCGAGCCGCTCGGGATCCCGAGCAGCGCCATGGGGAGGATCTCGGCGGCGAGCACGATGCTCATCCGCGTCGGCGACCCGGTGGTGACGAGCACGAACCACGGGAGCGCCACGAACGTCATCGCGCTGCCGGTGCTCGACACGGCCTCGGCGGTGAGCAGGGCGGGCAGGGTCAGGTTCTTCACGCCGCGAATATAGTACGTCCGTACGTTTTTGTAAAGTGAGACCGTGCCGAAGGTCACGGAGGCCCATCGCGAGGAGCGCCGCCGCCAGATCACGGACGGCGCCCGCCGCGCGTTCGGCGAGCACGGCTACGCCGGCGCGACCGTCGAGATGCTGGAACGCGAGATCGGCCTCTCGCGCGGCGCGATCTTCAGCTACTTCCCGTCGAAGCTCGACCTGTTCGTCGCACTCGCGCAGGAAGACCAGCGACGGCTGATCGACCTGTGGCTCGAGCGCGGCTTCGAGGGGGTCGTGCGGCACATCGTCGAAGACGACCCGGAGTGGATCGGTGCGTACCTCGACGTGTCGCGGATGCTGCGCACCGATCCGGAGCTGCGCGACCGCTGGCGCACGCTCAACCCCGAGGGGCAGACGACGCTCGAGGCGCACTACCGCCGGCTGCGGGAGTCGGGCGAGATCCGGGACGACGTATCGCTGGACACGCTCGGCCGCTTCCTCGGGATCGTCTTCGACGGCATCGCGGTCCAGCAGGCGGCGCGCTTCAGCTCGCCGATCGACGTCGAGGGGACGCTCGAGCTGCTGCGGTCGGCCGTCGCGCCGAAGTAGGATCGGACGTCCGTGCGGACCGTTCTCTTCGTCGGCGCAGGCCGCCATCAGCGCCGCGCGATTCTCCGGGCGAAGGAGCTGGGCCTACGCGTCGCCGCGGTCGATCGGAATCCGGATGCGCCGGGCCTCGCGGAGGCGGACATCGCGAAGGTCGTCGACTTCTCCGACGTCGCAGCGGTGCTGAAGGCAACGGCGCGGGTGAAGATCGACGGGGTGCTGACGGTGTCCGCCGATCGCGCCGTGCCGGTCGTCGCGGCGGTCGCGGAGGCGCGCGGACTGCCGGGAATCGGCACGGCGACCGCGCACTTGATGACCCACAAGGTCGCGATGCGACGCCGGCTCGCCGAAGCCGGCGTGCCGCAGCCACGCTTCGCAGCAGTCCGGACGTTGTCGGAGACGCGTCGCGCCGTGGACGAGGTCGGCTTCCCGGCGGTGCTCAAGCCGGCGGACAGCGGCGGTCAGCGCGGCGTGTTCCGCGTCGAGTCGCTCGACGACGTCGACCGCCACCTGCACGAGGCGCTCGTCGCGTCGCCGACCGGCGAGGCGATCCTCGAGGAGTACGTGCATGGCACGGAGATGAACGGGATCGTGATCGCGCGCGACGGCGAGGGCATCCTGCTCACCTTGTCCGACCGGATGCGGCCGCCCGGCATCGGCTTCGGCGTGGGCTGGATCCACGTCTATCCGCCGACGATCTCGCCGGAGCAGCTGTCCGTGTCGGAGCGGGTCGCGGTGCACACGGTGCACGCGCTCGGGCTGCGAACCGGGATCGCATTCCCGCAGCTGATCGCGGCGCCGGACGGACGCGTGATCGTCGTCGAGTGCGCGGCGCGCATTCCCGGTGGTCAGATGGCCGACCTCGTGCGCTGGGCGGTCGGCGTCGACCTCGTCGAGGTGCAACTCCGCATGGCGCTCGGCGACGAGCTGCCGGACGAGCTCGTGCGGCCGCAGTTCGCGCAGCCGCTCGCGATCCGCTTCTTCACGGCGTCGCCGGGGCCGCTGCCGACAGGCGTCGTGCGGCGCATCGGGCCGCTCGACAAGCTGCTCGCGTTTCCAGGCGTCGTCCAGGCGGACGTCTACCTCCAGCTCGGCGAGACGATCCGCCCGGTGCGGCTCGACGGCGACCGTCGCGGGTACGTGATCGCGGTGGGGGACACGAACCTCGAAGCGCTCCAGCGGGCCGAAGCTGCTGCAACGCTCCTCGATGTGGAGGTCGAGTGAGCTGCGACTTCTCTCTCGAGCACTACCGCGAATTGCTCCATGCGGCGCTCGGCGGCGGCTACCGGTGGGCGGGGTTCGACGAGGCGCCGTCGGCCGGTGACCTGATCCTGCGACACGACGTCGATCTGTCGTTGGACGGTGCGCTCGCCGTCGCGGAGGTCGAGGCGGAGGAGGGCGCGTGGTCGACGTGGTTCCTGATGACGCGCTCGGTCTTCTACAACCTCGCGTCGCCTGAGGGCGAGCACGCGATCGCGCGCCTACGGTCGCTCGGGCACCGGGTCGCGCACCATGCGGTCTGGCCTCATGTCGACCTCGATTCGCGCTTCGACCCGGTCGTCGCGTGGCACAACCCGGATCCGGAGTACATGCGTGAGCCGATCGACGGTGCGGTGAACGTGATGGAGGCGCCGTTCTTCGATCCGGATCACTACCGCTCGGACTCGAACCAGCACTGGCGGCACGGCTGCCCGCACGAGGAGCTCGCGCGCGGCGCGTTCGAGTGGCTGCAGCTGCTCACGCATCCCGAGATCTGGGCGTTCGAAGGCGCCACGATGCGCGAGTCGATGGAGTCGATGCTCGACGCCGACCGAGCCGCGCGGCTCGAGCATCTGCGGAACGATCGCATCGACCTGTCCTGAACGGAACCTTCGCGTCTGACGAGCGTCTGACGAACGTCTGACGCGTCGGCTCCTCGGGAGCGGGCGATTCGCCGACGTTTCGAGCGCCCGCAGGACCCGGCTCCTGCGAGAGCCGACCGGCGGTCAGAGCGCATGGTTGTGCCGGGCGGCACGCTTCTGCGACGTTTTCGCTGCAGTTCCGTAACTCTGACGATCGTCTGACGCGCGTCTGACGCCCGTCAGACGCTGCGGTAGCGTCAGGACTGTGGAGGAGATCCCGCTCGTCGGCGGTGATATGAACACCGTCGTCCGTGTCGGCGACACCGTACGCCGGCCGCCTGAGCGGCCACACGTGATCGCGCTCCTCGAATGGTACGAGCGTGTCGGCTTTGACGGCGCGCCGCGCTTCATCGGCCGCGACGAGCAGGGACGCGAGATCCTCTCGTTCGTCGAGGGCACGCCCGCCTTCGCGCCGGTGCCGTCGTCCGACGACGTGGTGGCGGCAATCGGGCGGCTTCTGCGCCGGGCACACGACGCACAGGACGGCTTCGCCCCACCGGGTCTGGTGATCGGCCATGGTGACCTCTTCTGGACCAACGTGATCTTCCGCAACGGGCTACCAGTCGCGCTGATCGACTGGGAACTCGCTCGCCCGATGACGCCGACGCTGGAAGTCGCAATGGCCGCGACGTACTGGGCGGGTGTTCGGATCGACGAGCAGCTTCGGGAGTGGGGAATCCCGCTCGACCGGCGCGGCGAACGACTCCGGCTGCTGTGCGATGCGTACGAGCTCAGCGCCGGCGGACGCGCAACTCTCGTCGACGAATTGATCGCCTACCGGCGCGAGCGGATCGAGAAGGGCCTTTGGCGAGGGACGACACCGACAGAGATCATCCGCGCGAACCTCCGCTGGACGGAAGAGCATGCCGCCGAACTCGGTACGTTCCTCGCGTGAAGCCGATCACAGTCATGGTCACCGCTTCGGGCGCGCCCGGCACGGCGGCGCTCCTGAACGCGTTGCGCCGCAACGGCGAGCGCGAGGTGCGGCTCGTCGGTACCGACATGAGCGAGCGCTCGGTCGGGCGTCACCTGTGTGACGCATTCCACATCGTCCCGGCCGGTGCCGATCCTGGATTTCCGGACGCGATGCTCGCGATCGCCGAGCGCGAGAGCGTCGACGCGATCCTGCCGCAGTCGTCGTTCGACCTCGAAGGGCTTGCGGCGCACGTCGACCGGTTCCCGATTCCGGTGCTCGTGTCGTCACCGGACGCGATCGAGCGGTCGAACGACAAGGCGGAGACGTACGCGTTCCTCCATCGCATCGGCGTTACCGCGCCGGAGTTCCGGCGCGTGAACGGCGCGCGCGAAGTCGCGGCCGCGGCGGAGGAGCTCGGCTACCCGGAGCGGCCGGTCTGCTTCAAGCCGGTGTTCTCGTCGGGCTCGCGCGGCTTCCGCGTGCTCGACCCGACGGTCGACCGCGCGCATCAGCTCCTGAACGAGCGGCCGGGATCGGTGGCGATGCGCCTCGAGGAAGCCGTCGAGTTGCTGCCGGATGAGGGCGGCCCCGATCTGCTCGTGATGGAGCTCGCCGTCGGCGGCGAGCGGACGATCGATGGGATCGGCAACGGCCGCGAGATCGTGCTCGGCCATCCGAAGACGCGCGAAGCGATGCGCGCCGGGCTCGCGATGTTCTTCGTCACGCTCGACGACGAGGCACTGATGCGCACCGGCAACCTGATCGTTGCGGAGCTCGGCATCGAGCACTTCTTCAACATCCAGCTCGTCGGCGAGCACGTGATCGAGATCAACCCGCGCATCTCGACGATCGTCTACCAGGAGGACTTCAACCTCCCGTACCTGGGCGTGAAGCGCGCGCTCGGCGAGATCTCCGACGACGAGCTGCGATCGTACGTCCCGCGAATCCGTCCAGGCCGAACCGCGCTCCGCTACTTCGACCAGCTCGAGTTCGACATCTGAAGCCGCCGTGGCGGAAGCGTGACGAACGACTCACAGCCCGCCCATACTTCGTCGCCAAACGAGGGTTTCAAGACTGCGACGCCTTTGTGCCGAGACATGATCCGAGGCCGGTGGGAACAGGGAGGACGGAGCGTACCCCGTCGCCAAACGAGGGTCTTCGAACAATGACCGACGATCCACAGCAGCCGCTCCGCGTCACGCACTGTCCCGTCAACATCGCCGGCATCCCGTGGGAGAACGTCCAGGCGCTCCGGCGGCACGGGATCGACGCTCGGCTCGTCGTCTTCGAGCGGGGGACGCTGCACCACGAGGCCGACTGGTCGCTCGACCGGCGTGGGCCGCTACCCGTGAAGCTCGCGCAGCAGTTCGCCGCTTTCGCGAGGCTCGCGCCCACGACCGACATCTTCCACTTCTACTTCGGGCTGACGCTCGTGCCCAAGTCGATCCAGTTCCCGCTCCTCCGAGCGCTGCGCAAGAAGAGCGTGTTCCACTACCTCGGCTCCGACATCCGCGGGAAGACGCCCGAGCAGCTCGCGTTCGGGAAGCGCGCCGACGCCGAAATCGTCGGCAGCTACGACGCGATCCGCTGGGTGCCCGAGGCGCACGTCATCCCACCGGGTCTCGACCTGCAGCCGTTCACGCCCATTCCACCGTCCGACACCCCGCGCCCGCTCGTCGTGCATGCCCCCTCGAACCGCGACAAGAAAGGCACACGCTTCGTGATCGAGGCATGCGAGCGGCTGAACGTCGAGCTCGACATCGTCGAAGGCGTGCCCCATGAAGAGGCACGCGACCGCTACCGCCGCGCCGACATCGTGGTCGACCAGTTGAACGCGGGCTGGCACGGCGTCTTCGCACTCGAGTCGATGGCGTTCGGCAAGCCCGTCGTCACCTACCTCAAGCCGGACGTCGTCGAGCGAAGTGCCGAGGGCTACGGCATCCGGATCCCGATCGTGCCGGCGACGAAAGAGACGCTCGTCGACGCGCTCCGCCCTCTGGTGGATCAGCCGGCTCTGAGGCGCGAGCTCGGGGCCGCGAGCCGCGCCTACGTCGAGCAGGTGCACGACATCGACCGGGTCGCCGACCGCCTGGTCGACCTCTACCGTTCGCTGTAGAGGATGAGTCTCGCCTTCCAGTTGCGGCGTCTCGGACGCCACTCGGCGGTCTACGGCCTCGGCGGCCTCGTTTCGCGGGTGCTGGCGACGATCCTGCTGCCGCTCTACACGCACTACCTCCCGCCCGACGCGTACGGACGCGTCGAGATCGTCACGGCCGCGACGGCGGTGCTCGCGATCGTGCTCCAGATGGGGATCGCGTCGGCGTTCTTCCGCTTCTACTTCGACGCGAAGGAGCCTCCCGAGAAGCTCACCGTCGTCCGCACGTCGTTCTGGTTCACGATGGCGATGGCGACCGTCGGGCTCGTGCTCGGCGTGGTGTTCGCCGGGCCGATCGCGCACTGGATCGGGCTCGGGCACGACACCTGGCTCGTTCGCGCGGGCGCCGTCGGCCT
>JAICUZ010000186.1 GCA_025935595.1 Burkholderiales bacterium | reverse complement strand
CGGCCGGGGCCGGAGAGCATGCGGATGATCTCGTTGCGGATCTTCTCGGCGTCGGCGTCGAAGTCGAGCAGGATGCGCGCGGCAACCCCTTCGTTCTCGCGCACGAGCCCGAGCAGGATGTGCTCGGTGCCGATGTAGTTGTGGCCGAGCGACAGCGCTTCACGCAGCGCCAGCTCGAGCACCTTCTTCGCTCGCGGAGTGAACGGGATCTGGCCGGTTGTGACCTCGTCGCCCTGGCCGACGATTCGTGCGACCTGTGCACGGACTTCCTCGACGGTGATGTCGAGCGACTCGAGCACCCGCGCAGCAAGGCCTTCTTCCTCGCGCAGCAGGCCGAGCAGGATGTGCTCCGTGCCGATGTAGTTGTGCTTCAGCGCCCGCGCTTCGTCCTGCGCGAGCACCACGACCTGACGAGCCCTCTCTGTGAACCTTTCGAACACTCGGTGACCTCTCTTCCGCCTGTATCGGCGGTCCAAACGATTTTCTTTCGCCGAGGCGCCATCGTACTCCCCTGATCGGGGGTGCTGCCGTCACGGAACTGCGCCGCAATTCGCGACGGACCGCACAATTCCCTCAAGATTTCGGACGTTGCGCCGGAAAGAGGATCACGTCGCGGATCGACTCTTTCCCTGCTAACACCATAGCGAGCCGGTCGATGCCGAAGCCGAGCCCACCGGTCGGCGCCATGCCGTAGGAGAGCGCCTCGACGTAGTCCTCGTCGCCCGGCTCGGCCTCGACGTTTCCGCCTGCGCCCTCTTCCGCCTGCATGCGGAACCGCGCCTCCTGCTCGACGGCGTCGTTCAGCTCGCTGAAGGCGTTGCACAGCTCCGTGCCGCCGACGAACCCCTCGAATCGCTCGACGATCTGCTCGTCACCGTCCGTCGTCCGGGCGAACGGCGAGAGCCTGACGGGATAGTCGTGGAGGAACGTGGGCTCGACCAGCTTCGGCTCGACGTAGTTCGTGAGCGCGTGGTCGACGAGCTGCGACCACGTCCTGTCCTCCGTCGTGTTGATGCCGCGCGACTCGAGGATCGCCCGGAGGTCCGCCTCGTCCTCCGACCACACGCCGTGCTCTTCGAGCGCGTCGACGAGCTTGAGGCGCCGCCAGGGGCGCTTCAGGTCGATGTCCTGGCCGCGGTAGGTGACCTTCGTCGTCCCGAGCACCTCGAGCGCGACCGTTTCGACGAGCGTCTCGAAGCGCTCCATCGTGTCGTTGTAGTCGGCGTACGCCTCGTACCACTCGAGCATCGTGAACTCGGGGTTGTGCTTGTACGAGACGCCTTCGTTGCGGAACACGCGCCCGATCTCGTAGACCTTCTCGAGCCCGCCGACGATCAGCCGCTTGAGGTAGAGCTCGCCGCCGGCGATCCGCAGGTAGATGTCCTGGTCGAGCTCGTTCGAGTGCGTCGCGAACGGGCGCGCGAAAGCACCGCCGTAGTCGGCCTGCAGCGCCGGCGTCTCGACCTCGACGAAGCCGTCGCCGTCGAGGTAGTCGCGGATCGCCTTGACCATGCGCGAGCGCAGGATGAAGTCGGCGCGCGTCTCCTCGTTCATCATCAGGTCGAGGTAGCGGCGACGGTAGCGCTGCTCGACGTCGGTGAGCCCGTGGAAGGTGTCGGGGAGCGGCGAGCGGATGCGCGAGAGCAGCTCGAGCTCGTCGACGACGAGCGACGGCTCGCCGCGGCGACTCTTCGCCGGCTTGCCGGTCACCCCGACGACGTCGCCGAGGTGCACGTCGACTTCGCCGGTGCGGGCCGCCGGGCACAGCAGCTGGATGCGGCCGGAGCGGTCGACGAGGTCGAGGAAGACAAGCTTGCCCATGTCGCGACGCGCCATCACCCGGCCTGCGAGGCGCCGGCTCTCGGCTGCCTCCGCACCGTCTTCGAGCGGCTCGGCTTCCGCCCGCACCGCCGCGATCTCGTCGCGGTCCGGGTATCGCTTCGGCGGCCTCGTGCTCACGGCCGCCTGACCATAGCCCAGGCGTGCGGGCCGTCCTGCGGCGTCTCCCCCTCGCGCACGGTGCGGAAGCCGTGGTGCTCGTAGAAGGAGAGGTTGTCCTCGTTGTTTGTGAGCAACACGGCCGGCACGCCGTCGCGCACGGAGGCCGCGATGCCCGGCGCGAGGAGGGCGCCGCCGACCCCCTGCCGTCTCGCGGCGGGCTCGACGCCGATGCCGGCGAGGTACCAGTGCGGGCCGATGGTCGCCTCCGCCCGAAGCGCCTCGACCGCCCGGCCGTAGGCGAGGAACTGCGGCGTCGTCGAGCCCAGCCGGAGCGGCGTCGTCACGAGCGCGCGCAGCGTCGCGCCGACGCGCATCGGCGGGCGCCCGGGCGCGAGCCACCGCGCCGCGCCGAGCACGGGCCCTTCCGTCGCGTAGACCTCCGCCGCAGTTATGTCGAAGCCGATCCGGAAGAGCCACGGCAGGAGCCGCGCCCGCCGCTCCGTGTCCGGCAACAGCCAGACCCACGCCGGGTCGTCGAAGAACGCCCGCGCGAGAACGGCGCTTGCTTCGTCGAGCCGAGAACGCTCCAGCCGCACGATCTCCATCGGGCGTGGAGCCTACGGACTTACGCTGCCTTGATCTCCATGATCTTGAACTTCCGCGATCCGCGGGGGGCGCTGACCTCGACGATCTCGCCCTTCTTCTTGCCCATGATCGCCTTGCCGACGGGCGACTCGTTCGAGAGCTTGTTCTCGGCCGGGTTCGCCTCGGCAGAGCCGACGATCCGGTACTCGATCGTCTTGCCGCCCTTCTCCATGTCCTTGAGCCGGACATGAGACCCGATCGAGACCGTGTCCTTCGAGATCTCCTTCTTCGTGATCACCCGTGCGGAGAGCAGCCGCTCCTCGAGCTGGGCGATCTTGTGTTCGAGCATCGCCTGCTCGTTCTTCGCGTCGTCGTACTCTGCGTTCTCGGCGATGTCGCCGAACTCGCGGGCGACGCGGATGCGCTCGGCGACCTCGCGGCGCTTCTCGCCGCGCAAGAGATCGATTTCGCGCTGGAGCTTCTTGAACCCCTCCGGGGTGAGGATGACTTCCTTCAACTAGGCCTCCTAGCCCGCCAGAAACGGGCGGGAATGGTAGCGGCGCCGTCAAGGGGTCGCAAGAGGTCTCGTCTACCATTTGCAGACCGTGAATCTCGACCTTTCCGCGCACTGGTCGCTGGGCGGCGTGGACATCCCCGGCCGCCTGGTCCTGGCGCCGATGGCGGGCGTCAGCGTGCAGGCGTTCCGCCGCCAGGGCCGCCGCTACGGGGCCGGCCTCGTCTGCTCCGAGATGGTCTCGGTGGCCGGGATCCAGCACCGGAACGAGCGAACGCTGGGCTATCTCCGGGTAGGCGCCGACGAGCATCCGCTCGCGATCCAGATCTTCGGCTCCGAGCCCGAGGCGATGGCGGAGGCGGCCCGGATGGTCGAGGCGGCCGGCGCGGACATCGTCGACATGAACTTCGGCTGCCCGGTCAAGAAGGTGACGAAGACCGGCGCCGGCGCCTCGCTCCTCGACGACCCCGATCACGCGTGCCGGCTGGTCGACGCGGTCGCTTCCGCGACCGAGCTGCCGGTTTCCGTGAAGATGCGGCGGGGCGTCGAGAACAGCTCGCGGGTGTGCCTCGACGTCGGCCCGCGGCTCGTCGAGGCCGGCGCGTCGTCGCTGACGCTCCATCCGCGCTCGGCGAAGCAGATGTACACCGGCACCGCCGACCACTCGCTGACCGCCGAGCTCGTTTCGCTGGTCGATGTCCCCGTGATCGCGTCCGGCGACGTGACGAGCCGCGCACGTGCGCAGTCGGTGCTCGCGACGACCGGCGCTTCCGCGGTGATGGTCGGCCGCGCCGCGCAGGGCAATCCGTGGGTACTGCGCGAGATCATGGGCGACGACCGCGAGCCCTCGCGCGAGGAGGTCGTCGCCGAGCTCGTGCTGTTCATGCGCGAGACGGTGCGCGAGCTCGGAGACCAGCGCGCGTTCGGATTCCTGAAGAAGTTCTACGGCTGGTATCTCGGCCGCGGCCGCGTCCCGCGGCCGTTCAAGCAGGAGCTCGTGCAGCTGCCGTCGCTCGACGAGGTCGAGGCGCGGCTGTTCGAGGCCGCGCCCGGCGCGCGCTTCGTGCTCGAGCGGCTTCTCTCGGAGCTGCCCGACCCGGCAGACGAGGTCCTGCTCGACTCACTTCCGATCTCGATCTATGGCGGCGGCTGACAGCGATAAGGTCGGTGCCGTGCACGTCGTGATCAACCATTTGCGTTTGCGAGACCCGGTGACGGATGCGACGCTCGCGGCGACCCAAGACGCGACTCGGCTGGTCGTCGACGCGGGCGCGGTCGCGGCCCGCGTTCTGAGGGTCGACGACACGCATCTGATCCTGGTGCTCGACTTCGCCACGGCCGACGACGCAGATCGCATCGCACGCGACGTCGGCGGTCCATGGATGCGCGAGCACATCGTCCCGCTCC
The DNA here is from genome assembly GCA_025935595.1 of Burkholderiales bacterium. Taxonomy (GTDB): domain Bacteria; phylum Actinomycetota; class Thermoleophilia; order Gaiellales; family Gaiellaceae; genus PALSA-600. Next base: position 964 of record JAICUZ010000186.1, on the reverse strand, counting down.
TCGCAGGAGGCACCGAGCGCAGCGTCGGCGAAGTGGTCGCCTCGGCCTGACCGGCTAGTCCGGCTTCGGCATCGGCTTGTCGCTGACCGGGGTGATCTCGGCGACGGCCCGCCCCGCCCCCGGCAGCAGGAAGGTGTGGAGGTGGCCGATGTCGTCGGTCTCCACGACCAGGTAGTTCGTATGCGCGGGGAAGGCGAGCCAGTAGCCGACGATCTTCACGTCCTTCGACTCCGTGTCGAACAGGGAGCGCGAGCCGCCCTTCCCGTACGGGCAGTTCTCCGGGGTGTGCGTCTGCTTGATGTGGAAGAGCATGCGTCCCTCCTCGTCGTGGCCGTTTGGACGCTACAAGGAACGTGCGCCGTACGATCACGGCATGCGCGGACTGCTCGTGTCGCTCGTCAGCGCGGCCGCGATCGCGCCGCCGGTGATCCACGAGCCGTTCACCGCGCTCCCGTGCCCGCTCCACCCTGACACGACGATCGACGTGATCGGGTGCCAGGAGCACCGCGTGCTTCGAACCGACCGGATGATCGACGGCCAGGTCAGGGCGATCTTCCGCCGGCTGCGCACCGACGACGCACGCTCGACGTTCGCGGCCGGCGAGCGACGCTGGCTGCAGTACCGCCGCCAGTCGTGCTCGGCCGAGGCTTCACACCTCGCCGGGGGCTCGGCGCACTCGGTCGCGCTGCTCAGCTGCGACCTCCGCCGAAACACGTCGCATCTCGCCGACCTCACGACGATGCGGAAGGTGCTCGCGGAGCGGTAACGTGCGGCCGTCGTGTCGCCCGACTGGCCGCTCGAGACCGAACGACTGACGCTGCGTCCGTTCCTCGAGGAGGACTTCGAGGCGATGCACGCGATGCGGTCGAGCCCCGAGGTCGCGCGCTACCTCTACCAGGAGCCGGCCACCCCCGAACAGACGCGAGACCGGCTCGGTCGGATGATCGCGAACTCGTCGTGGTCG
>JAICUZ010000046.1 GCA_025935595.1 Burkholderiales bacterium | reverse complement strand
GGACGATCCCGTCCCATCCGAGTGAGACGACGCCGAGGAGCATGACCGCGGCGAGCAGCGCGTGCGACCGCGCGTGCGCGACGTTCTCGACCGAGCCGATCGCTTCGGCGGCGACGGAGAGGATCCCGAGGACGAGCACGCCCGCCGTGGCGCCGAGCGGGGCGACCGCGCCGCCCACGAGCACGACGACGAAGAGCTTGAACGACAGATACGGGCCGTATTGCGACGGGTCGCCGATCCCGGCGAGCTCGACGCCGAGCGCCCCCGCGAGCCCCGCCGCGGCGCCCGACACCGCGAACGCCGTCACGCGAAGGCGCTGCACCGGGATGCCGCAGGCGGCGGCGGCCGCTTCGCGATCACGCGCAGCGGCGAGCCCGAGACCGAGCGCCGAGCGCGCGAGCGCGGCGAAGCCGAGTGCCGCAAGGGCGGTCAGCGCAAGCGCCAGCTCGTAGTGCCCGGCCGGGGAGGGGCCGGCGGTGACGACGAGCCCTTCGCTCCCGCCGAGAAACCAGCCGAGCGCCTCGAGCGCAGCCGCGACGAGCCACGCCACGATCCACGTCGCGGCTGCGATGCCTGCGCGCGGCAGCCGCACGAAGAGCAGAGCCACCACGGCAGCTGTGGCAGCGCCGGTGACCGCGCCGAGCGGAGCGGCGACGATGGTCGGCGTCCCAACCTGGAGGAGTCGTGCCGACACGACGGCGCCGGCCGCGACGAACGCACCCTGTGCGAGCGAGGGCACTCCCCCGATGCCGACCGCGAATGCGAGCCCGGTCGCGGCGACCGCGAGGTAGAGGCCGCCTGCGAGATCCGCCAGCCGTGAGTCGCCGAAGACGAGCGGCGCAAACGCCGCGACGACGAACGCCGCGGTTGCAAGGGTTGCGCGGAGGTGCCACGCGCGCCGCGCGTCCCTCGCCGCGTCGCTGAATGCCGCGAGCGCGCTCACTCGACGACCTCGGCGCTGCGTCGCGCGCGGACCGCGAGCAGCGCGAGGCCGAGGGCGAACGGGACGACGTCGCGGTAGGCAGGCCCGAGCTCGCCGCTGCCGACGTGGGCCGACGTGATGGTCGCCTGAACGAGCCCGATCGCGACGCCCACGACGAGAGCGCGACGTGGGTCGAACCAGACCACCGCCGCGGCGAGGAGCCCGTACAGGCCGTAGCGCGCGGCTGCGTCCACGTCGAACGCGGCAGACGGCGCCGCCAGGATGGCCGCCAGTCCGGCCCACGCACCTGCGAGCGCGAATGCGACCCCGACGAGCCGCGTGACCGGCAGCCCGACGACGCGCGCGGCGTCGAAGTCCTGTGCAACCGCCTCGAGCGCACGTCCGAAGCGCGTTCGCGTGAGCAGCCAGGCTCCGGCGGCTGCGAGCACCAGCGCCGCACCTGCGACGAACAGCGAACGCTGCTGGATCGTCGCGCCGCCGATCTGCCAGACGCCGAACGGCAGCGGATCGGGGAAGACGTACGCAGGCCGGTCGAAGAAGACGACGAGCAGCGTTCGCACCGCGAACGCGACCGCGAGCGACGCGGCCACCCAACCGATCGTGGAGCCCCGGGCCCGGTACGGCTCGATCGCGAGGAAGTACGACCCGGCGCTCGCGGCGGCGGTGACGAGGAGACCGATCACGAGCGCCACGACGAACCGGCCGCCGCCGACGCTCGTTTGCGACACCGGCCCGGACCCCGCCGCGACGAGCAGCGTCGTGAACACGCCGAGCGCGATCAGCTCCCCGAACGCGAAGTGCACGACGCCGGTCAGCCGGAAGACGACCGAGTGGCCGACACCGACAAGTCCGTAGACGGCGCCGGCGGCAAACCCGCTCGCAAGGATCTGCAAGGCCAGCGCCATCACGCCGCACTCTAGGGTTCCGTCTGTGACTCTTCGCCTTTCCTCGGCCGGCGAGTCCCACGGCCCCGCGCTCGTGGCGATCATCACCGGGCTGCCCGCGGGCTTGACGCTCGACCGCGCGGCGATCGACGCCGATCTCGCACGCCGGCAGGCGGGCTACGGCCGCTCCCCTCGTCAGCAGATCGAGCGGGACACCGTCGAGGTGCTGGCAGGGCTGCGACACGGCCGCACGCTCGGAACTCCGCTGGCGCTCGTCGTCCGGAATCGCGACCACAAGAACTGGACGTGGGGGATGTCGCCGTGGCCGCCCGAAGGAGATCCCGTTGGCAAGGGAACGAAGCAGGTCACCTTGCCTCGGCCGGGCCACGCCGATCTCGCGGGAGTGCAGAAGTTCGGCCACGACGACGTGCGCAACGCGCTCGAGCGCGCGTCTGCCCGGCACACCGCGGTTCACGTCGCGGCGGGCGCTGTGGCGAAGGCGCTGCTCACGGCGATCGGGATCTCGGTACAGGGACTGACGGTGGACGAGGACGGCTTGCGCGCGCGCATCGACGAGGCGCGGAGCGAGCGCGACACCGTCGGCGGCGTCGTCGAGGTGCGTGCCGCGGGTGTCCCGCCCGGGCTCGGCTCGTACGCGACGAAGGAGGACCGGCTCGACGCTCGTCTGGCCGCGGCGGTGATGGGGATCCAGGCCGTGAAGGGCGTCGAGATCGGCGACGGGTTCGCGCTCGCGTCGCTGCGCGGATCGGAGGCGCACGACGAGATCTCCACGTCAACTCGTCGGACGTCGAACCGTGCCGGCGGGATCGAGGCGGGCGTGTCGAACGGCGAAGAGGTCGTCGTCCGCGCGGCGATGAAGCCGCTGCCGACGCTCATGAAGCCGCTCGCGTCGATCGATCTCGCGACCGGGGAGGAGGCGACGGCGCTCGTCGAGCGCTCCGACGTCGCTGCGGTCGAGGCGCTCGCAGTCGTCGCGGAGGCAGCGGTCGCCTGGGAGCTCGCCGTGGCGGCGAAGGAGAAGTTCGGCGGCGACGCAGTCGGCGACTTCATCGCCGCGCATCGCGCGTACTGCGACCGCATTCAATGGCACTGAACGCGCTCGGCCGGCACATCGCGCTCGTCGGGTACATGGGCGCGGGGAAGACGACGCTCGGCGCGCAGCTCGCGGCGCGGCTCGACCGGCCCTTCTACGACGTCGACCGCGAGGTGGAGGAGGCACACGGCGCCATCTGGGATCTGTTCGCCGAGCGCGGCGAAGAGGCGTTCCGTGCGATCGAGGCCGACTTCGTCCGGGACGTCTGCCACCGAACGTCGCCCGCGGTCGTGGCCGTCGGCGGTGGGGCCGTCGAGACGCGCGGGCTGCTGCGGGAGACGGGTGCGCTGTGTGTGTTTCTCGACGTGGACGTCGACACGGCGTGGCAGCGCGTGCAGGGCAGCCCGCGCCCCCTCGCCGCCGAGGAGACCGAGTTTCGGAACCGCTTCGAACGCCGAGCGCCGCTCTATCGCGAGGTTGCCGACGCGGTCGCGCACGATCTGGACGGCGTGACGCTCGCGGCTGCCGGGATCCACCATGAGCTCGGAGCGCTGGATCGGCTCGGAGAGCTGGTGCCGGGAGACGGACCGCTCGCGCTCGTCGCGGATTCGACCGTGATGGGCATCCACGGACCGCGCGCGCAGGAGGCGCTCGGCGACCGGATCGAATCGATTCACGAGCTACCGCCGGGTGAGGAGGCGAAGCAGCTGCGCGTGGTCGAACATCTCTGGTCGGAGCTGACGCTCGACCGCGGTGGGACCCTCGTCGCGCTCGGCGGTGGGTCGGTGACGGACACCGCCGGCTTCGCGGCGGCGACGTACCTTCGCGGCGTGCCGTGGGTCGCGGTGCCGACGACGCTCGTCGGGCAGGTCGACGCGGGGATCGGCGGGAAGACGGGGATCGACGTCCCGCAGGGCAAGAACCTCGCCGGGGCGTTCCACTGGCCCTCACGCGTGGTCATCGACGAGGCGTTGCTGGAGACGCTCTCGGAGCGCGAGCGCAGGCAAGGTCTCGCAGAGTTGGTGAAGACGCGACTGCTCGCGGGAACGGACCTCGATGTCCGCGCCGCGGCGGCCTACAAGGCGGCTCTCTGCCTCCGCGACCCGCACGATCGCGGCGTCCGGCAGTGGCTCAACCTCGGCCACACGTTCGCGCACGCGCTCGAGGCGGCCGCCGGCTTCGACCTGCCGCACGGCGACGCGGTAGCGCTCGGCCTCGTCGCTGCGCTACGTCTCTCCGGCCGCGATCCGAGCCTGCTGGACGAGCTCGATCCGCAGCCGGTCGCGGTCGACCGCGACCGCGCGTGGGAGGCGCTGCTCCGAGACAAGAAGCGCACAGGCGGGGCGATCAACCTCGTGCTGCTCGGCGACGACGGGCCGGTCGTCGAGCCGCGGCCGTCGGACGTTGTCCGAGCCGCGCTGGATACGCTCATCCGGTGATCTCCCCGGCAACACCTCCCGGCCGCTGGCCCGCCGGCACACGGCGCGCTGCGGCGTCCTCGGCCACGGAGATACAGGAATGTCACCGGGGAGATCACTGATGCAAGTGCTTGTCCTGAACGGCGCGAACCTCGACGTGCTCTCGCGCCGCGACCCGAAGATGTACGGCGGCCTCAGCCTGAACGAGCTCGAGAGCCGCATCTACGGGTGGGCGCACTCGCTCGACATCACCGCGCGCTGTCGCCAGACGAACAGCGAGGGCGAGTTCATCGAATGGATCCACGACGCATACGACAACGTCGACGCCGTGATCGTGAACGCGGGCGCGTGGAGCCACTACAGCTGGGCGATCAGGGACGCGCTTGAGCTGCTGGAAGTGCCTCTCGTCGAGGTGCATCTGTCCGACATCGAAAACCGGGAGGAATGGCGGCGGTTCAGCGTCGTCGCCGACGTCGCGTCGCACCGCGTCCTCGGCAAAGGTCCCGACGGATATCGCGAGGCGCTCGAGTATCTCGCGGGAAAGGTGGACCAATGACACGCCTCGCGGCGCTCGGCGAGCGGCTCGAATCGCCGCTCCTTGTCACGAACCTGACGAACGTCTTCTATCTGTGCGGCTTCGACAGCTCGAACGCCGCGCTGCTCGTGCGGCCCGGCGGTGAGACGACGCTGTACACCGACTTCCGCTACGCCGAGGCGGCGCGGGCCGTGCCCGGTGTCGACGTCGAGATGACGAAGCGCGCGCTGACGCTCGACGTCGGCGAGAAGCTGAAAGGAACGGTCCAGTTCGAGGCCGACGTCCTCCCCTACCTGGAATGGGAACGACTTTCGGCGGGCAAGGCGAAGCTCGTGCCGACGCGCGGCATCGTCGACGGCGTGCGTGCGATCAAGGACGACGAGGAGGTCGCGACTCTCCGCAAGGCCGCGCGCATCGCGGACCGTGGCCTCGAGGCGCTGACCGCGGAGACGTGGGTCGGCCGCAGCGAGCTCGAGCTTGCGTGGCGCCTGCACGAGCTGCTGCACGCACACGGTGCGCAAGAGCTCGCCTTCCCGTCGATCGTCGCCTCCGGCCAGAACGGCGCGCTGCCGCACGCTCACCCCACGGACGCGATCGTCGAGAAGGGCTCGCTGGTGACCGTCGACTGGGGCGTGCGCGTGGACGGGTACTGCAGCGACTGCACGCGCACGTTCTCGACCGGCGGGTCGCTGCCGGACGAGCTTCGCCGGGCCTACGACGTCTGCCTGGACGCGCAGCAGAAGGCGGTCGCGGGGATCAGGGCGGGGATCACCGGCGTCGAGGCCGATGCGATCGCGCGCGATCCGATCACCGCGGCGGGGTTCGGCGGGAACTTCGGCCACGGGCTCGGCCACGGCGTCGGTCTCGCGGTGCACGAGGCGCCGCGGCTCTCGACGGAGTCGACGGACACACTCGAGGCAGGGCACTGCGTCACGATCGAGCCCGGCATCTACCTGCCGGACGTCGGCGGCGTACGGATCGAGGACATGGCGATCGTCCGCGACGACGGTGTCGACGTGCTGACGAGCTTCCGGAAGGACTTGATCGAGGTTCGGTAGCGGTTCGCTACCCTCACGCGCCGATGGCAGAGGTCGTCTCCACCAACCAGTTCCGCAACGGGATGCACATCGAGCTCGAGGGCCAGACGTGGCGCATCGTCGAGTTTCAGCACGTCAAGCCCGGCAAGGGCGGCGCGTTCGTGCGGACGAGGCTCAAGTCGCTCTCGGCAGGGTCGGTGGTCGACAAGACCTTCCGGGCCGGTGAGAAGTTCAACCGCATCCGCACCGAGACGAAGAACATGCAGTACCTCTACGACTCGGGCGACGAGGTCGTCTTCATGGACCAGGAGACGTACGAGCAATTGTCGTTGCCGCACGCCGACCTCGCGGACGAGCTGCCGTTCATGCAGCCGTCGTCGAGCGTCCACGTGATGTTCATCGGCGGGACTGCGTCGGGTGTCGAGTTGCCGGCGTCTGTCGTGCTCGAAGTGACCGACACCGAACCGGGCGTGAAGGGCGACACCGTGTCGAACGTGACGAAGCCGGCGACGCTCGAGACCGGTGCCGTCGTGCAGGTCCCGCTGTTCGTGAACGTGGGCGACCGGATCAAGGTCGACCCGCGCGAGAAGCGCTACATCCAGCGCGCCTAGGCGATGAGGCTCGCCAGCAGGACGACGGCGAAGACGGCGAGGAACACCGCGACTTCGAAGACAGCCGTCCGCACGACCGCGAGAAGCAGGTACGCCAGTGCTGCCGCGGGGCTGAACGACGGCCGACGCTCGGTCGGGCGTGCCCGAACGTCGAGGAACGCGTTCACGTAGATCGGCGGAAGGCTCGCGACGGCAATCGCGCGCAATTCAGGGTCGACGAGCGCGAGCTCAGGCGACATCGTGGACATCGCGAGAGGGTGATTCTGCGGGGAGACCGCTTCCCCTGCGGGAAGCTCAGGTCTTCTGCGTCTCGTACCGCGGCTCAGGAGCCGGCGCGGCTGCGATCCGCGTCGAGACCCAGCTGACACCACCGCACATCGGGCAACCCATTTCCTCGCCGAGCGCGGGCAGCTCGTACTCGTGCTTGCACTCCACGCACCGGACCCACTCGCTGGGGTTTCTCATCGAGCGCAGGGTATCGTCCCGTGCCATGCCGCGCCTGGTCGACACGACGATCCGCGTACTGAGCCAGGAGCCCCTCGCCGGCCTGATGCCGACGGCTGATCTCCTGCGCCTCGCGGAGCTCCTCGACGGGGCGGGCTTCGCGTACCTCGAGGTGTCCGGCGGCGGCGTCTTCGACAACGCGGTCCGGCGCGGCGTCGAGAGCCCCTGGGAGCGGATCCGCGCGCTGAAGGCGCGGACGTCCACGCCGCTCGCGCTTGCGCTCCGCGGCCGCTTCCTCGTCGGCTCACGGCCGGTCGGACGCGACTTCGCCCGCCGGTTCGTCGCGTCCGCGGCGCAGAGCGGCATCGGCGTCTTCCGCCTGCACGACCCGTTGAACGACGTCGACAACCTTCGCGAGGCGGCCGAGGCGATCGTCGCCTCGAAGAGCGAGTTCGAGGCGGGACTGCTGTACGGCAGCGGTCGCCACGAAGCGCTCGTCGACGCAGCGAGGCGTCTACCCGAGCTCGGCGCCGCCAGGCTCCTGCTCAACGACCCGGCCGCGTTGCTGCAACCCCATCGCGCCAGCGAGCTCGTCGCCGAGCTGCGGGAGGTCTCGGGCCTGCCGGTCGGGCTCTATGCCCAGGGCGCCGGCGGCAACGCGCTTGCGGCCGCGATCGAAGCGGCGCGCGCAGGCGCCGACGTCATCGCGGCGACCGTCTACCCGGTCGCGCTCACCATGCATCGCGTCTCGGCCGAAGCGGCCGCGCAGGCGCTCTCCGGGCTCGGTCTGTCGCCGGGGATCGACATGGACAAGCTCTGGGCCGCCGCCGACCTCGTCGACGAGCACATCGGCGACGAGCCGGTCGCGCCGCTCGCGCCGCGAATTGCCGTGCGTGCTGCGCAGCAGAAGCTTCCCGTCGGCCTCGTCGCCGCGCTCGACCAGCAGCTTCGCTCGCAGGCGGCCGGCGACCGGCTCGACGAGGTGCTCGACGAAGTGATCAAGGTGCGGGACGAGGTCGGCTCGCCGCCGCTGGCCGCTCCGATCGGCCAGATCGTCGCCACCCAGGCGCTGATCAATGTGCTGACGGCGAACCGCTACTCGACGATGGTCGACGAGCTGCGCGAGCTCGTCGAAGGTCGTTTCGGTCGCACGCCGGGACCGATCGACGCGGGCCTACGGCGCGCGGTCGAGCGGCGCACGGAGGAGAGCGCGCTCGCCGAGGAGGACCCGGTCGAGCTCGACGAGATCCGCGAGGAAGCGGCGGGGCTCGCGTCGAGCGAAGAAGAGCTGTTGCTGCTGGCGCTCTTCGGTGAGGAGGCGGAGGCGCTGCTTCGCTCGATCCGCGAGCGATCGGGCGGCGACGAGTCGCTCGCCGCGCGCGGCGTCGACCGCGCGCGCGCCGAGAAGATCCGCGACCTCGTCCGGATCGTCCAGGAGACCGGCATCGGCGAGATCACGATCGAAGAGGACGGGATGCGCGTCAGCGTCCGCCGCCAGTCTGAGCAGGGGGCCCCGCCGATCGTCGCGACGCCGCAGCCGCCGCCGGACGCGGAGCCCGGAACGGCAGGGCCCCGCGACGACGCGCTCGTCCGCGTCGAGAGCCCGATGGTCGGGACGTTCTACCGGGCGCCGTCGCCGGATGCCTCGCCGTTCGTGCAGGAGGGCGACGCGGTCGCGCCGGGGCAGACGCTCTGCATCCTCGAGGCGATGAAGCTGATGAACGAAGTGAAGGCGGAGATCGAGGCGGTCGTGCGGGCGATCCACGTCGGCAACGCCGAGCCGGTCGAGTACGGCGAGCTGCTCTTCGAGCTCGAGCCGGTCGCCGGGCCCCCAGTTCTCTGATGTTCAAGCGTGTCCTCGTCGCGAACCGGGGCGAGATCGCGGTTCGTGTCATCCGCGCGCTGCACGAGCTCGGGGTCGAAGCCGTCGCGATCTACTCGACCGCGGACGCAGACGCGCTCCACGTGCGCATGGCCGACCACGCCGTGCGCGTCGGGCCACCGACGGCAGCCGAGAGCTACCTCCGCATCCCGAGCGTGATCGCTGCCGCGGAGACGACGGGCTGCGAGGCCGTGCACCCCGGCTACGGCTTCCTCGCCGAGAACCCGGCGTTCGTCGAGGCGTGCGTCGACAACGACCTCGTCTTCATCGGGCCGCCCGCCGACGTGATGGCGCTGATGGGCGACAAGATCTCCGCGAAGCAGGCGATGCGCGCCGCCGACGTGCCGACGGTCCCGGGAACGGAGGGAGCGACGTCGCTGGACGACGTGCGTGACGTCGCCGCGGGGGTCGGCTTCCCGCTGCTCCTCAAGGCGACGGCCGGCGGCGGTGGGAAGGGCATGCGGCTCGTCACGGATGCCGCCGATCTCGAGGACGCGTACCGGACAGCGTCGTCGGAAGCGGAGGCAGCGTTCGGGGACGGGACGATGTACGTCGAGAAGGCGCTCGTGCCGGCGCGGCACGTCGAGATCCAGGTGATCTGCGACACCCACGGCAACGTGCTGACCCTCGGTGAGCGCGAGTGCTCGATCCAGCGCCGTCACCAAAAGCTGATCGAGGAGTCGCCGTCGGCCGCGCTGACCGACGAGACGCGCGAGGCGATGGAGGCGGCGGCCGAGCGCGCGTGCCGTTCGGTGGGTTACCGGAACGCGGGCACGTTCGAGTTCCTGCTCGGCCCGGACGGCAGCTTCTACTTCATCGAGCTGAACGCGCGCCTCCAGGTCGAGCATCCGGTCACCGAGATGTGCACCGGCATCGATCTCGTGCGTGAGCAGCTGCGGGTCGCGGCAGGAGAGACCCTTTCGGTGACCGGCCGTGCGCCGCGGCGCGGCCACGCGATCGAGATCCGCCTGAACGCCGAAGACCCCGAGCACGACTTTCGTCCCTCGCCCGGACGAATTGCGCATTTTCAGCCGGCGGAGGGGCCCGGCGTTCGCCTCGATACCTTCGTCGAGTCGGGCTCGGTCGTACCGCCGTTCTACGACTCGCTGATCGCGAAGCTGATCGTGTGGGACACGACCCGCGACGCGGCGATCGCGCGCGCCGAACGTGCACTGCGCGAAACGTCGATCGAAGGCGTGCCGACGACGCGCGAATTCGCGCTCACCGTGCTGGCGAGTGCGCCGTTTCGCACGGGCGAATACTCGACGTCGACGCTCGATGCGTTGAGAGCCGCCGATGACGCTCTCGCGTAGGAAGGCGCGCCGGCAGGCGTTGATGCTCCTCTACCAGTGGGATCTCTCCGGCCAGGAGCTCGGCTCGCAGTACGCGGGCGAAATCGATCCGTGGGCGCGCGGCGTCGCCGAGGCCGTCGCCGAGCGGGCGAACGCGCTCGACGAGCGCATCACGAATGCGTCGGAGGGTTGGACCGCCGATCGCCTCGGTGCGGTCGAGCGGAGCGCGCTGCGCGTCGCTGTCCACGAGCTCGACACGCGCGAGGTGCCGGCGGAAGTTGCGATCAACGAGGCGGTCGCGTTCGCGAAGCGCTATTCGTCCGAGAATGCCGCTCGCCTCGTCAACGGGATCCTCGGTCGTATACAACGGGAGGTGGAATGATGAGACGTAGGCTCGACGGAGTCTCACAAGGAGCGAAGGTGCCGGCGTGGCCGGCGCCGGGAGCGGGAAAATGGAAGAGTCATTGAACCGGGCGGAGGACCTGCTCGCACGCCTGGAGCAGGCGCGGACGCGTCTCGAGGCCACCGACGACCCCGACCAGGCGATCGACATCCTGCAGGAGCTCGCCGAGCTTGCGAAAGAGGTCGAGGCCGAGCTGCAGCGCGCGAAGCGCGCGGCGGAGACCGAGGCCGTCGCGCCTCCCGATGCCCCGGCCGGCTAGGGACCTGCGGGAGCTCGTCGAGGGCTACCTCGCGGAGCTGGCGCTCGCGCCCGACCTCGGCACGCTCGAGGAGCCGATGCGGCACGCGCTCGGCGGTAAGCGCGTGCGGCCGGTGCTGTGCCTCGCGACGGGTGACGCGATCGGCGCACCTGTCGAGAACCTGCTGCCGGCCGCGGCCGCCGTCGAGCTCGTGCACTCGTTCTCGCTCGTCCACGACGACCTGCCGGCACTTGACGACGATCGCCTACGGCGCGGCGCGCCGTCGGTCTGGGCGCAGTACGGAGAGGCGTCTGCGATCCTCGCCGGTGACGCGCTGCTCGTCGAGGCGATGCGGCTCGCGCTCTCCTACCCGAGCGGCTCGGTCGCGCGGGAGCTCGTCGACGCGACCCTCGCGATGATCGGCGGCCAGCAGCTCGACCTCGAAGGCGGGGCACAGCTCGACCACCTCCACTCGCTGAAGACGGGAGCGCTTTTCCGCGCGTCGGTGATGTGCGGGCTGTGGGCTGCGGACGTACCGGTCGGCGAGCATCCGCCGTGGCGAGACTTCGCCTCCGACGTCGGATTGCTGTTCCAGATCGTCGACGATCTGCTCGACGGCGACGGCTACGTGGCGTTGGTCGGCGAGGAGGACGCGCGACGGCTCGCCGAAGAGGCCGCGGAGCGCTGCCGTGCACACCTCGAGGCGCTGAACGCGGACGCCGAGGTGCTCGAGGAGATCGTGAACGGCCTCGCCGTGCGGACGACCTGACTCGTGGCCGATCTGCGAGAGCGCGCCGGCGCGCTGGCCGAGCGCGACTTCCGGCTCGTCTTCTCGTCGACGACGATCTCGGCGATCGGCGACGGCGTTTCGTACATCGCGCTCGTCTTCGCGATCCTTCACATCTCCGGCAACTCGCCGACTGCCGTCGGCATCGTGCTCGCGTGCCGTCAGGCGGCCGCGGCGATCGTGACGCTCGCCGCCGGCGTGATTGCCGACCGGCTGCCGCGGCATCTGGTGCTCGTCGTCGTGGCGGCCGTTCAGGCGGCGGTGCAAGGAGTCGTCGGCGTGCTGATTCTCGGCGGTCAGGCGACCGTCACGTTGCTCGCGGTGCTGGCGGTGCTCTACGGCCTCGCTGAGGGCTTCGTCATCCCGGCGCAGAACGGGCTGATTCCCGCAGTCGTGAGCACGGTGCGGCTCCAGCAGGCGAACGCGCTCCTCGGCTTGTCGCGTTCGATCCTCGGATTCGGGGCGCCGGCGCTCGGCGGCATCCTCGTTTCGCTCGGGAGCCCGGGCTCGGCGATGCTCGTCGACGCTGCGAGCTTCGCTGTTGCCGCCGTACTCCTCGTCCGTGTCCACGTCGAGCCGCGTGCCGACGTCGTCGAGCCCGAGCCGTTCCTCCGCGAGCTGCGCGAAGGGTGGAGCGAGTTCCGGCGACAACGCTGGATCTTCAAGACGATCGTGTTCTTCGGCATCGGGAACTTCGCGGGGCAGGCGTGGGGCGTGCTCGCGCCGCTCGTGGTGAAGCAGCATTACGGCGGCGCCACGCAGTTCGGCTTTGTCGGCTCCGCGTTCGGGCTCGGCCTCGTCGTCGGTGGCCTGATCACGCTGCGTTGGCACCCGCACCGGCCGCTGCTCGTCTCCTGCATCTGCGCTGCGCCGTTCGGGCTGGGGACGTGGATGCTCGCCTTCCTCGTCCCGTATCCCGTCCTGCTCGGGGCGCAGGTCTTCGCCGGCGCCGGGCTCGCGATCCACCTCGCGCTCTGGTTCACGGTCTTCCAGCAGCAGG
>JAICUZ010000015.1 GCA_025935595.1 Burkholderiales bacterium | reverse complement strand
GCGTGGGTCGACGCGGCGCGGGCGCTCGGCGGCACACCGGACGCCGACGCAGTTGCCCGCGCACTGGCTCGGCACTCCGCTAGAGTCGCGGCGTGATCGGCGACGCCGCCAGCGAGGGCACCCACGTCATCCTCGGGATGCTCATCGTCGGCCTCATCTTCCTGTCGGTGATCATCCTCGGCGAGCTCTCGAAGTGGGCGGGGCACCGCCGCGCCGATCGCCGCCGCGCGCGCCGCCAGGCGTATTGATCGCGCACGACCTCCGTGCGTGGATCGCGCTCCTCGAGCGCGAGGGGGAGCTCGTTCGCGTCAGCGCCGAGGTCGATCCCCACCTCGAGGTGACGGAGGTCGTCGACCGAGTCGTCAAGTCCGGCGGCCCGGCGCTCCTCTTCGAGCACCCGAAGGGCAGCAAGGTCCCGCTGCTCATCAACCAGTTCGGCACGGAGCGCCGGATGTGCCTCGCGTTCGGCGTCGGGTCGCTCGACGAGCTCGGCGAGCGCGTGGGCGACATCCTGGAGATGCAGCCGCCGGAAGGGCTCCGCGCGAAGGTGCAGGGGCTGAAGACGCTGAAGTCGATCGCCGACTCGCGGCCGAAGAGCGTGCGTCACGGCGCCTGCCAGGAGGTCGTCCTCCGCGGCGAGGACGTCGACCTGTCGCTGCTGCCGGTACAGACCGCGTGGCCCGGCGACGGCGGTCCGTTCATCACCTTGCCCGCCGTGATCACGCACGACCCGCGCGACGGCAAGCGCAACGTCGGCATGTACCGCCTGCAGGTTCTCGACCCGCGCTCGACCGCGATGCACTGGCAGCTCCACAAGGACGGCCGCGCGGATCACCTCTTCAGCGAAGGTCGGATGGAGGTCGCGGTCGCGCTCGGGCTCGACCCGATCACCGCCTACTCGGCGAGCGCGCCGCTCCCGAAGCACATCGACGAATTCATGGTCGCCGGCTTCCTGCGCGGGGAGCCTGTCGAGATGGTGAAGGGCATGACGATCGACGTCGAGGTGCCTGCGCACGCGGAGATCGTGCTCGAGGGCTACGTCGAGAAGGACGAAGTGAGCGACGAGGGCCCGTTCGGCGACCACACCGGCTACTACACCCCGGTCGAGAAGTTCCCCGTCTTCCACGTCACGGCGATGACGATGCGACGCGACGCCGTCTATCCGTCGATCGTCGTCGGCAAGCCGCCGCAGGAGGACGCGTGGCTCGGCAAGGCGACCGAGCGGATCTTCCTGCCGGCCGTGCGCATGACGGTCCCGGAGATCGTCGACTACGACCTGCCGGTCGCCGGCGCGTTCCACAACCTCTGCATCGTCTCGATCAGGAAGGCATTCCCGGGCCACGCGCGCAAGGTGATGAACGCGATCTGGGGCCTCGGGATGCTCAGCCTGACCAAGGGGATCGTGGTCGTCGACGCGCACGTGAACGTGCACGACTACGCCGAGGTGATGTTCTACGTCGGCGCGAACGTCGACCCGAAGCGGGACGTCACGATCGGCGAAGGGCCGCTCGACCACCTCGACCACGCGCCGACACTCCAGTTCTTCGGCGGCAAGATCGGGGTCGACGCGACCGCGAAGGGCCCGCTCGAGGGCACGCGGGAGTGGCCGCCTGAGATCGAGATGGACACCGAAACCCGTGAGCTCGTCGACCGGCGATGGAACGAATATGGAATAGATAGGGTTGAACGAGCAGGAAACGGCCGGATGCGTCAGAGTTCGCGCCGCCTGTTACGACGTTGACCCCCCGTTCCACCCAAGCTTGAATCCCTAATCGCCGTTGACCGAGCCCCACGACGATCACCCGCACGTTCCGGGCCCGAGCCTGTGGCCGGTCGGCTTCGCCGTAGGCATCGTCGTCCTCCTGGTCGGAGTGATCATCTCGTGGTGGGTGGCCGGGCTCGGCGGGCTGATCGCGCTCGCCTTCGCGTTCCTGTGGGTGCGCGACCTGACGGCGGGGACCCCGCTTGCGCACGCTCCGGAGGTCGCGCCCGAGACGGGCGGCGCCGCCGCGGCCGACGCGCCCGCCACGGCGACGATCCACGAAGACGCGGAGGAGCGCTACCCGCGCTCGAAGTTCCTCGAGCTCTCGACACTCGGCCTCGGCGGCGTGATTGGCGGCATCGTCACGGCGCCGGCGATCGGGTTCATGGTCGCGCCCGCGTTCCTCAAGCAGGGGCAGAAGGATCACGACCTCGGTCCGATCTCCGACTTCCCCGAGGGGAAGTACGTGATCGCGACCTACATGGCCGACAAGTCGCAGGGCGAGGTGTCGCGGCGGACGGCGTTCGTCCGCTACAACGGCCAGCTGAAGGGCCAGCCGAGCTTCACGATCATCTCGAACCACTGCGCGCACCTCGGGTGCCCGGTGCAGGCGAACGGGCCGCTCGACGAGAAGAACACGAAGACCTTCGGCGACGTGACCCTGATCCCGACGGTGTCGATCGCCGGCTTCGGCTGCCCGTGCCACGGCGGCCAGTACAACACCGAAGGGAACCGCATCGCGGGGCCGCCGGTGCGCGCACTCGACCGCTACGCGTTCTCGATCCGGAACGGCCGCCTGTTCATCGGCAAGCCGTTCTCGGTCTCACACGTCGACGGCGCCGGCTCGTCGGCGGTGATCCACAAGTGGGCGTTTTCCTTCCCGGGTGAGCACGTGAACGGTCTCGAGTCCTGGCTCTATCCGATCCAACCGCCGCACTGATGGCTACGCGTCGGCTCACCCGCAAGGAGCAGATGCAGCAGGCGATCCTGTACCCGGTCGACTGGCTGGAGGAGCGCTCGGGCCTCGTCGGCGCCGTCAAGTACTTCCTCTTCCGCAAGGTCCCGGGCGACACCAACTGGTTCCAGACGCTCGGCTCGGCGACGTTGACGGCGTTCATCGTGCAGGCGCTGACGGGGACGATCCTCGCGATGTACTACAAGCCGGACCCGAACTCGGCGTACGACTCGATCCAGCACATCACGAACGACATCTGGGCCGGCTGGCTCGTGCGCGGCATGCATCGCTGGGGTGCGTCGGTCTTCATCATCCTGATGTTCATGCACATGGGCCGCGTGTTCCTGTTCGGTGCGTACAAGTATCCGCGTGAGCTGAACTGGATCATCGGCGTGCTGCTGCTCGCGAGCGGCCTCGGCGAGGGCTTCACCGGCTACCTGCTCCCGTGGGACCAGACGGCGTACTGGGCGACGGTCGTGGGGATCAACATCAACGGCACGGCGCCGTTCCTCGGGCCGTTCCTCGCGCAGTTCCTGCAGGGCGGCACGTACATCAACGCCGACACGCTGTCGCGCTTCTACGCGATCCACATGCTGATGATTCCCGGTGCGATCGCCGCGCTGATCGGGCTTCATCTGTATCTCGTGATCCGCCTCGGCGTGACGTCGCCGCCGTGGTCGAAGGAAGCAGCAGGCACCGGCCCGCTCGACGGTGAGACGCCGAACGGCAAGGTCGGTCGTGCGGGTCTGTCGCGCTTCCGGAGAGGGAGATAATGGCCACCGACCGCATCGCCGAGCGGCGCCGCATCTTCAAGCAGTACAAGGACGACGTCGAGTCGCGCGGCAAGCCGTTCTACCCGTTCGCGATGTTCCACGACACCGTGATGTCGCTCGTGGTCGTGGTCGTGATCACGGGCCTCGCGATCGTGTGGAAGTACTCGACGCCGGGCGACCACATCGGCACCGACCCGGGCTGGCTCGGCAAGCTCTACGACGATCCCGCCGACCCGGGCACGTTCAACTTCGTCCCGCGGCCGGATTGGTACTTCTACTTCCTCTTCTACCTGCTGCGCATCTTCAAGTGGCCCGACACGGTGCTGCTCGGGACGATCGGACTGCCGACGGTGCTGCTCGTGCTGCTGATCGCGGTCCCGTTCATCGACGTGCGGCCCGAGCGTCGGCTGCTGCGCCGCCCGGTCGCGATCGTCGCGTCGATCCTCGTCGTCGTGTCGATGGGCGTGCTGACGTACAAGGGTGCGACCGCGAAGGAGTCGCTCGGCTCCGAGCTCGTCGCGAAGGTGCCCGACTGGGCGAAGACGCAAGGCTTCTCCGGCAACCAGCAGGCGCTCGGCGGGGCGAAGCTCTTCGCGGAGTCGGGCTGTCTCAACTGCCACACCTACCTCGGGCTCGGCGGCGGCTTCGCCGGCGCGCCGGACCTGAGCGCCGAGGGCGCGAAGAACAAGGGCATCGACTTTCAGATCAGGCACCTCGAGAACCCGGCCGGAGTGAACCCCGGGTCGCCGATGCCGTCGTTCCAGGGTCTCGGGACCGCGAACCTGAAGAAGCTCGCGACGTTCCTCGAGTCCTCCAAGGGCGGCAAGTAACTCTTCCGGTTTACCCTTCGCGCTGAAGTGCGCGTCTTTCTCGGCATCACCGGCGCCTCGGGCGCACCGTATGCGCACCGCCTGCTGCATTCGCTCGCGGCCGCGGATTGTGAGGTCGGCGTGTCGGTGTCCGGGGCGGCGATCGAGGTGCTCGCGACGGAGCTGTACGGCGACGCACGGCTCTCACGCGACGAGACGTTGGCGCGGTTCACGGAGGGCACGGGCGAGGCCGTCACGGTCCATGACCCGAATGACTGGAAGGCGCCGTACGCGTCAGGCTCGGCGAAGGTCGACGCCTATGTGATCTGCCCGTGCTCGATGGGCACGCTGGGCACGGTGGCGTCCGGGGCGATGCAGAATCTGATCCACCGCGCGGCGTCCGTGGCGCTCAAGGAGGAACGGAAGCTCGTCCTCTGCCCGCGCGAGACGCCGCTCTCGGCGATCCACCTCGAGAACATGCTGACGCTCAAGCGCGCCGGCGCGACGATCCTCTTCCTCGCGCCCGGCTTCTACCACGGCGCCGAGAGCGTGAACGACCTCGTCGACTTCGTCGTCGCGCGCTGTCTCGACCAGCTCGGCCTCGACCAACGGCTCGTCCCACGGTGGGGTCAATGAGCCCGATGAGACCGTGTTGCACTTCCGTCACGGTGCCTGGCACCGGCCGTGGCCATTTGGCGGGGCCTGTACCTGCAGGCGTTTTGACTCATCCGTCGCAGTCGGGGCACAGTTCTGTTGCGGTGCCTGGCACCAGGTCGGCGTCGGGCGTATGACCCTCGCACCTGACGCCGTTCGCACGATGTTCGACCGGATCGCGCCGGTCTACGACGTCATGAACCACGTGATGACCGTCGGGCTCGACGTCCGCTGGCGTCGTCTCGCCGCGCAGGCCGTGGTCGTCCCCGGCGACGCGGTGCTCGACGGCGCGTGCGGCACAGGCGATCTCGCGCTCGCGGCGCTGAAGGCCGGCGCGGGGCGTGTGACCGGCCTCGACTTCTCGGAGCGAATGCTCGAGCGGGCGCGCCGCAAGAGCACGCAGATCGAATGGGTGCACGGCGACCTGCTTGCGCTGCCGTTCAGCGACGGCTCCTTCGACGCTGCCACGGTCGGCTTCGGCGTGCGCAACGTCGCCGACCTCGAGGACTCGCTTGCAGAGTTGCGGCGCGTCCTGCGTCCGGGCGGCCGGCTCGCGATCCTCGAGATCACGCGGCCGCGCGGCATCCTGCGCCCCTTTTTCTCGCTCTGGTTCGACCGCATCGTCCCGCTGCTCGGCAAGGTATTGCCGGGAGGGTCTGCGTACACGTACCTTCCCGCGTCGGTGAAGCGATTCCCGGACGCCGAGGCACTGGCCGAGCTCATGCGCGCGCACGGCTTCCGTGACGTCCGGTTTCGCCTGCTCGGTGGTTCCATCGTCGCGCTTCACACGGGAGTCGCCGAATGACGCTCGCGCAGGTGCACGCCACGCCGGGCGTCGCCGCGTACATGGCCGAGGTGGAGGCGGGCCTCGCGCGTGCGGTCGCCGCTCGGCCGGGCCTCGCGGAGGAGGTCTCCGGCGAGGCGCTCGCGGCCGGCGGGAAGCGGCTCCGCCCGCTGCTCTGCTTCCTCACGGCGCGCGGTGAGCCGCCGGTGGCGGCGGGAGTCGCGGTCGAGATGGTCCACATGGCGACGCTCGTCCACGACGACCTCGTCGACGGTGCACGCCTCCGCCGCGGTCTCCCTGCCGCCTGGTCGGTGTACGGCGCCGACGCCGCGAAGGCGGCCGGCGACTACCTCTACGCCCGCGCCTTCGGCGTGCTGGTCGAGACCGGCGACGACCAGGCGGTCAGCACGCTCGCCGAGGCGGCGTTGTGCCTCGCGCGCGGCGAGGCGATGCAGAAGCTCCAGACGCACGATCCCGATACGGCGATCGACGCGTACGTCGAGCGCTGCATGTTGAAGACCGGCAAGCTGATCGAGGCTGCGTGCCTGCTCGGGTCCGGCGGCGACGAGTCGTTGGGGCAGTACGGAGTCGCGCTCGGCCTCGCGTTCCAGATCGCCGACGACATCCTCGACTGCGCGGGGCAGACACAGGAGACGGGGAAGATCCCCGGCACCGACCTACGCGAAGGAACGCCGACGATGCCGCTGCTCTTCGCCGCCCGCGAGGACGAGGTCGTTCGCGATGCGCTCGCCGGCGGCCCGCTCGACGGCGCGCTCCTGCGCGTCGCCGCCACCGGCGCGATCGAGCAGTCGCGCGACTGGGCGCTCGACTACGCCGCGCGTGCGCGGTCGTACCTCGGTGAGCATCCACACCGCGAAGAGCTCGAAGCCTTGACGTACGCCGTGGTGGACCGCGCAGGATGATCCGCTTGGGCCGCATCGGCTACGTGAACATGGCGCCGGTCTTCTTCCGGCTCGACGCCGAGGTGGACGAGGTCGTCGGCGTCCCGACGGAGCTCAACCGGCAGCTCGTCGCGGGTGAGCTCGACGTCGCGCCGATCTCGTCGATCGAGTACGCGCGGCATGCGGACATGCTGCGGCTGCTACCGCGGCTCTGCGTGTCGAGCGAGGGGGCGGTCGAGTCGATCCAGCTGATCTCGAAGACGCCGCTCGAGAAGATCCGGTCGGTCGCGGTCACGCCGGAGTCGGCGACCTCGGTCGTGCTGACGAAGGTCCTGTTCCCGGACGCCGAGCAGGTGCCGCTCGGCGAGGATGCAGAGGCGAAGCTGCTGATCGGCGACGCCGCACTGAAGTCTGCGTTCGAGGATCCGACGCCGCATCACGACCTCGGCCGGCTGTGGCTCGAGCGCACCGGCTTGCCGATGGTGTTCGCGGTGTGGGCGGCGCCCGAGCCGACGCATCCGGACCTGCCGGAGCTCGAGGACGCGCTGGTCGAGTCGGTGCGCGCGGCGCGTGCCGAGCCGGAGCGACTCGCGTTCGAGTCGTCGGAGCGCTACGGCTACCCGCCCGGCTTCCTCGCGCGGTACTTCGAGAAGCTGCGCTACCGCTTCGGTCCGCGCGAGCGCGCGGGGCTGTACACGTTCCTCGAGATGGCGCACGAAGTCGGCGAGCTCGCGGAGGTGCCGGAGCTGCGGTTCATCAGCGCGGCCGGCGCGCCGGTCTGACGGTCACTCCTCAGTGATCGCGATCGTGGCGGGGCTCGGCGCGGCGCTTTGCTGGGCGGCGGCCACGCTGTGTGCCGCGCAGGCGAGCCGACGCATCGGCGCGCGTTCCGTTCTCGCCTGGGTGATGCTGATCGGCCTGACGGTGACTGCACCCGTCGCGGCGCTGTCGGGCATTCCCCGAGACCTTCATGCGACCGAGCTGACGTGGATCGGCCTGGCCGGCGCCGGCAACGTGGCCGGGCTGCTGCTCGCGTACGAGGCGATGAGCCGCGGGAAGGTGTCGATCGTCGCGCCGATCAGCTCCACGGAGGGTGCGATCGCGGCGCTCCTTGCGGTCGCGACCGGCGAGGCCCTCGGCGTCTCGTCCGCGATTCTCCTCGGGCTGATCGTGGTCGGTGTGGTTCTCGCGAGCCTCACGTCCACCGACGATCGTGCCGGCGCCCACCCGATCGAAGCCACGCTGCTCGCGGGCGCGGCGGCATGCAGCTTCGGTGTCGGCCTGTTCGCGACTGCTCGAGTCTCCAACGCCCTGCCGCTCGTCTGGGCGGTGATTCCGCCGCGCCTCGTGGGCGTCGCGGTCGTCGCGCTGCCGCTACTGGCTACTCGGCGGGTCAGGATCGAGGCGGCGGCGGTACCGCTCGTGCTGACGTCCGGCGTGTGCGAGGTCGCGGGCTTTACGGCCTTTTCCCTCGGCGCTCGTCACAGCGTCGCCGTCAGCGCCGTGCTCGCTTCGCAGTTTGCCGCCTTCGCAGCGCTTGCAGCATTCGTGATGTTCCGTGAGCGGCTGCGACAAGCCCAGGTCGTCGGGATCACGCTGATCGCTCTCTGCGTGGCGCTCTTGAGCGCGATCCGCGCCTAGCTCGAGACGCCAGCGCTTACGGTGCAGTCTGCGTCAGGCGGAGAATCCGGACAGGCGTGACGCCGACCCACTGCTGCTTCGTCGCTTGCGCATGCGTGAGCGTCAAGACGAGTCGGCGGATCTCCACGCCGTTTCTGACTGCCGGCGACTCCGGCGCGCGTTGCACGGTCGGAGTCTTGGCGGTCGAGCGCACGTCGATCACCGCGACGGCGACACCGACCGCGAGCACCAACACGGCGACCGCAGCGAGACGGGTCGCCGTCAAGGCGGCGGACAGCCGGCCGACCGGGCCGAGCGCGCCGCTCCCCAGGTCGGCGACCAGCTGATCGGCGACGGCGCGCGGCGGCCCGAGCCGCTCGATCGTCAGCCGCTCCGCCTCTGGCCGTGGCATTCCGTGCCCCGCCTCTGCGGCGACCGCCGACTCGAAATGGTCGCGCACCTCCGCCACGAAGCGGCGGCGATAGCCGACCGGCAATGCTCGGCGCAGCTCCCGCAGGTACGTCTCCGCGTCGCTCATGACGCCTCCAGGACGAGCCCGACGGTGCGGACGAGGTCGTCCCAACCTTCGCGCTCGCGCCGCAGACGCTCTTCGCCGCGCTTCGTGAGGCGATAGATTCGCTTCCGCCGCCCGCCGTCCGAGCGCCAGGAGCTCGTGACCCAGCCGGCTGCCTCGAGCCGGCGCAGGGCGGGGTAGACGCTCCCCTCGCCGAGGTCGAGCGCGCCTTCGCTCTGGGTGCGCAACCATTCGATCAGCGCATACCCGTGCTGCTCCTCGCTCGCCAGTGCGGCGAGCAGCAGCAGCTCCAGGTGCCCGCGAAGTGCGTCTCCCTCCATACATCGACAGCCTATGCCTAGGCAGACACGGTGTCAAGCTCGTACTCCCAGCCGGGCCGCCAATCGAACTCCGCGGCGGCGAGCTCGTCGAGCGACCGGCCGTACACGCGATGGTCGAGCGCCCACCGGGTCGCGACGTGGCCGATCACCAGCACACGCTGCCCGCGCACTCCGTCCAGGAACGACGAGACGCGGGCAACGGCTTGTCGCCACGACTCGCCACCCGGCCACGGCTCGTCGACGCGACGCACGCGCTGCTCGTCGAGCAGCGGGCGCGGCATGCCGTTCAGATCCCCGTAGTCGCACTCGCGAAGCCGCCAGTCGACGCGGAGCGGGATCGCGCTGTCCTCGAACGCGATCGCCGCCGTCTCGACGGCACGCCAGAGATCCGAGGCGACGACGAGCTCGATCCCGTCGTTGCGTCGCCGCTCGCCGAGCTCGGCCGCTTGCGCCCGGCCTACGGCCGACAGCGCACCCCCGAGCCATCCGGTCGCGATCCCGGCTTCGTTGTGCTCGCTGGTCGAGTGGGTCTCGAAGACGACCGTCGTCACGCAGCGGCGCCGAAGCGTGTCGCCGAGCGCGCCTTGCGCTTCGCCGCCTCGACCTCACGATCGCGGGGCGGAGCGGTGGTCACGAGCTCCGACAGCAGGCGCGTCGTGATCGCGGAGACCTCGTCGATCGCTTTCGCGAACGTCTCTTCGTTTGCCTTCGACGGCTTCGTCATCCCGCTCACCTTGCGAACGAACTGCTCCGCGGCTGCGTGCACCTCGTCGTCGGTGGTGGGAGGCGAGAAGTTGTAGAGGATGCGGATGTTCCGGCACATGCCCCGAGTGTAGACCCGGGGCACATGCCGGACACCCAGCTCAACGACGCTTCTCGATGCGGGTCAGGGTGTTCGCGTTGTTCGCGAACGCGCAGCGGATCTCGACCCTGTCGCCCGTCTTGAACTTCGCGTTGATGTCCGCGGCCTTGTCGGCCGGCAGGTTGCACTGAAGGCCGGCCACCGTAACGGTCGTCGGCGTCAGCGTCGCGACCCCGCGCGCCGCGCTGTGCTCCGGATGCGTCTGAGCCGGCTTGCACGAGCCGCGCCCGAGCTCGACCGCCGAGCCGCCGTTCGTGCCGCCGCCGATCTTCGAGCCGGCGGCGAACCCGGAGGCGGGGTCGAACGTCGCCGAGAGGTTGCCGACGATCCTCGAGCCCGGATCATGTGCGCGGGCTGTTGCGAGCCCGGCGATCGCGCCGTTGTCGTAGACGCTCGAAAACGCCCCGTGTGTGTCGCGTCCGGTGACGTCGATGCGGAACGCGCCGCTCACGGTCCCGACCTTGTCGGTCGTGTTGACGACACTGCGCACGCGCAGGGTGATCGCGCCTGCCAGGTCCGCGTCTCCCGTCGCGGTGCCCGTGTACTTCCCGTCGGTCACCGTGATCGTCTTGCCGTCTGTCGTCGTGCACGACCGAGACGTGGTCGTCCCCGCCGATGCGGAGAACGTCGCGGCGACGGCCTTGGCGGTCTTCGCCCCTTCGATCCCGTGCGCGACGGCGACGCTCGTCGTCACGAGTGCGGCGAGACCGGCCATCGTGAGAACCACCTTGCGCATTTCTCTCCCTCCGATCGCGTGGTCGGCGCAAAGGGTCATTGCCGGTGATGTGGCGCGGGCGAAGCCGGTGTAAGCCCGACGTAATACCGCTACCCTCGAACGAGGCATGCTCGCCCGCGCCGCGATCATCCTCGTGCTCACGGCCGCGTTCGCGCCGACGGCCGCCGCGCAAGGCACGCAGCTGCTGCCCGGAGTCACGTACGACCGTACGGTGTCGTTCACGCCGCACGGCGTCGTCGTCGTGCACGTGATCACCGCGCCGCGTCCCGGCGGGCTCTACGCGCTCGCTCCGGTCCTCGCGCGCGGGACGCTCACGGGTGGCCTCGAGCCGGTCACGCAGATCGAGCGGGACGTCTCCCAGACGGCGACGGCGGTCGGGATCGACGGCGACTTCGTCCGCGCCGACGGCCGGCCCAGCGGGATCTGGATCGACGGCGGGCTGATCGCGCAGCCACCGCTCGCGAGCCGAAGCTCGATCGGCATCGACGCGACCGGGACGCTGCACGTCGACCGCGTGAAGCTTTTCGGCATCTGGCAGGGGACGGGGCAGCGGCGGACGCTGGCCGGTCTCAATGCACCGCCGGCCCCCGGGCAGACCGTCCTCTTCACCGCCGCGTACGGCCCGCGGACGCCCGCCGTCGCCGGAGCGGCGGAAGCGGTGCTCGGCGTCTTTCCGCCGACTGCGCCGAATGCGGATCTCGCGGGCGTCGTCACCGCGACCGCGGTGGGCGGCGGCGAGCCGATCCCGCCGGGCGGCGCGGTGCTGATGGCGGCCGGCGGCGCAGCGGCGAAGCTCCAGGCCGAAGCACCGGTCGGAACGTCGATCCACAGCCGGCTCGGGCTGCAGCCGGCGTGGGACGGCGTGATCGCCGCGCTCGGCGGCGGACCGGTGCTCGTCCGGGGCGGCAAGGCGGTCTTCCGTTCGCTCGAGGACTTCACGAACGACCAGGTCGGCGCGAGAACCGCACGCGCCGCCGTCGGGCAGCTCGCCGACGGCCGCATCGTCCTCGTCGCCGTCGACGGTGGACGCCCCGGCTACAGCTCGGGACTGACGAGCTTCGAGCTCGCCCAGGCGCTCGTTCGCCTCGGCGCGGTCACCGCCGCCGGCCTCGACACCGGCGACGACGTCACGGCCGCGTTCGACGGTCGGTTGCTCAACCGCCCGAGCGGCCGCACCGAGCGCGGCGTCAAGGAGGCGCTGCTCGTCCACTACTTCGGCGTCTACGCGCCCGAACCGGCGTTGCCGCTCCTCACGGGCGAGCCCGGCCTGACGGCCGAGCCGCTCTCCTACAAGATCGTGCGCCCCTCGACGGTGACGTCGACGCTCGTCGGGCCAGACGGTGCGCAGCACGCGCTCGAGGGCGCCGTTGCGCACACACCTGGCACGTACGTGTTCACGGCGACGACCTTCGACCACGAGGGCACCTGGCGGTGGGACGTGTCGGCGGTCGACGACCTCGGCCGAACGTCGACGATCGAGCGCACGTTCCGGTTCGACACCACCCTGCAGGGGCTCACCGTTCCGCGATCGGCGCGCGCGGCCGTGAGCGCCGGCTTCACGCTCACGCGTCCCGCGCAGGTGACGCTGCGGATCGAGACGGCGAGCGGCGTCCTGCTGCGCGCGCTTCCCGCCGCCACGCTCCAAGCGGGTGCACAGTCGATCCGGTGGGACGGCCGATTGCCCGGCGGCTCGCTCGCATTCGCAGGTACGTACATCGCGCATCTGCTGGTCGCGAGCGAGGTCGGAACGTCGGAGCGCAGCGTGTCCTTCAGGTACCGGCGCTAGAGTCGCCCGCGTGACGTCCTGGCTCGCACATTACGGCGTTTTCGCCATCTTCGTCCTGATGATGATCGACGCCGTGTTCCCGGCCGCGAGCGAGCTCGTGATGGTCTACGGCGGTGCACTCGCCTCGGGGGCGCTCGTACACGAGATGCACGTCGCCGGCTGGCACACGACCGGGTTCACTGCGTACCTTGCGGTGGTGGTCGCAGGCGTTGTCGGCTACCAGCTCGGCTCGGTGGCCGGTTGGTGGATCGGCATTCGCGGCGGCCGCGCGTTGGTGGAGCGTCGCGGGCGCTGGCTCCACCTCTCGACCGAGCGGCTCGATCGCGCAGAGCGCTGGTTCGAGCGGTGGGATGCCTGGGCGGTCCTCGTCGGGCGGATCACGCCCGTCGCGCGCTCGTTCGTCTCGATCCCGGCCGGCCTGTTCGAGAGCCCCTTCGGCCGCTACAACGTCCTCACGCTGCTCGGCAACGCGGTCTGGTGCCTGGTGCTCGCCGCGGTCGGCTGGGCGCTCGGCTCGAGCTGGCACCGTTTCGACGACGCGTTTCGGTACGTCGAACTCGTAGTCGTGGCGGGAATCCTGGTCTCACTGGCGTACTTGATCTGGCGTCGACGCCGCCCCGGTACGCTTTCCATCCATGACGATTCCTCACGTTGACGTCCACGCGCAGTACGCGCCGCTCATTCCCGAGCTGAAGGACGCGTTCGCGCGCACGCTCGAGACGGGCCGATTCATCTTCGGGCCGGAAGTCGAGGCGTTCGAGCGCGAAGCCGCGGAGAAGCTCGGCACTGCCGAGACCGTCAGCTGCGCGAACGGCACCGACGCCATCGTGCTCGTGCTCGACGCGATGGGGATCGAGCCGGGCGACGAGGTGATCTGCCCTGCGTTCACGTTCTACGCGACTGCGGAGGCGATCGCACGGCGTGGCGCCACACCCGTGTTTGCCGACATCGACCCGGTGACGCTCAACCTCGACCCGGCCGACGTCGAACGGCGCGTCACCGAGCGCACGAAAGCGATCATGCCCGTGCATCTCTTCGGCCGGCCGGCCGCCGACTTCAGCGGCTTCGGGCTACCCGTGATCGAGGACGCCGCGCAGGCCTTCGGCGCCGGCGGGATCGCGACGAGCATCGTGTCGACGTTCAGCTTCTTCCCGACGAAGAACCTGTTCGCGCTCGGAGACGGCGGCCTGATCTCCGTCAACGACGCAGAGCTCGCGCAGCGCCTCCGCATGCTGCGCTTCCACGGCTCGGCCGCGAAGAAGGAGTTCCTGTACGTCGGCTACAACTCGCGCCTCGACGGGATGCAGGCCGCGTTCCTGCGCATCTTCCTTCGTCACCTCGACGACTGGAATGCGAGTCGGCGCGAGGCGGCCGCGCGCTACACGGAGATGCTCGAGGGGATCGTCGAGACGCCGGAGGACGAGGACGGGCACGTGTACCACATGTATTGCGTCCGCTCGCCCGAGCGCGACCGCCTGTCGGCAGCGTTGAAGGACGCGGACATCGGGCACGCGGTCTACTACCAGCCGCCGTTGCACCTCCAGCCCGCGCTGCGCTACCTCGGCTACTCGGAGGGCGACTTCCCCGAGACCGAGAAGGCCTCGCGCGAGAACCTTTGCCTGCCGCTCTGGGCCGGCATCGAGGAGGAGCAGCAGGCCGAGGTCGTCTCGGTCTTGAAGCGCGCGTCCGCGATCGTTCGCTCATAGGGATGCGCTTCCCGGTCAATCGTCACCGGGTCTGGCAGCTCGCCTTCGATGCGGTCTTGATCGTCGTCGCGTGGCGGCTGACGTTCTTCCTCCGCTTCGACAAGACGACCCCGGTCTTCTACCGTCACCTGCTCGACTGGCAGGTCGTGACGCTCGTCGTCGCGATCAAGCTTGCGATCTTCGTGCTCTCCGGCTTCTACAACCGGTGGTGGCGCTACGTCTCGACACGCGACATGTGGGGCGCCGCCCGCGGCGTGATCATCGCGTCGGCGGTCACGTACCTCGTTCTCTACGCGTTCCCGCCGAACCACACCTCGCGGCTGCCGCACAGCATCGCCGCGTTCGACTTCCTGCTCCTGCTCGCGTTCGTCGCCGGCACGCGCCTGCTGGCGCGCACGCTGATCGAGCGGCCCCGCGCCGGGATCGTCGCGCGCGGCAAGGAGGTGCTGATCGTCGGCGCAGGCGACGCGGGCCAGCTGATGGTGCGCGAGATGCAGCGCAACCGGCAGCTCGCGTATACGCCCATCGGGTTCGTCGACGACGATCCGCGCAAGCGCGGCACGCGCATCGTCGACGTGAAGGTGCTCGGCACGACCGACGAACTGCCGCACCTGCTGCGCGACAACAAGCCGGACGAGGTGCTGATCGCAATCCCGTCCGCGCCCGGAGCCGTGCGCCAGCGCATCGTCGAGAACTGCCGCGCCCAGCGCGTGCCGGTGAAGACGCTGCCGGGCCTCAACGAGCTGATCTCCGGTGACCTCAACCTCGCCGGGCAGATCCGCCCGGTCCAGGTGGAGGACGTGCTCGGGCGCCAGCAGGTCGTCGTCGACCTCGACGCGGTGTCCGCCTACGTGAAGGACCGCGTCGTGATGGTCACCGGTGCAGGAGGCTCGATCGGCTCGGAGCTCTGCCGCCAGCTCGCGCGGCTCGGCGCCGGCCGGCTCGTGCTCGTCGACAAGGGCGAGCCGCCGCTCTTCGAGATCGAGCGCGAGCTCCTCGAGGAGCGCGAGTACCCGGCGGTCAGCGCGGTGCTCGCGGACTGCAGCGACCGTGTACGCATGCGCGCCGTGTTCGAGCGCCACCACCCGGAAGTCGTCTTCCACGCCGCCGCGTACAAGCACGTGGCGATGCTCGAGTCGAATCCGATGCAGGCGGTCACGAACAACATCCTCGGCACGCGCAACCTCGTCGAGGCCGCGATCGAGGCCGGCGTCGACCGCTTCGTGCTCATCTCGACCGACAAGGCGGCGAACCCGCGCAACATGATGGGTCAGTCGAAGGCCGTGTGCGAGTGGCTGATCGAGTCGTACGCGCTGCGCAACGACGTCTCGACACGCTTCGTCGCCGTTCGGTTCGGGAACGTGCTCGGCTCGTCAGGCTCGGTGATCCCGATCTTCCGCCGGCAGATCGAGCGCGGCGGCCCGGTCACCGTGCGCCACCCGGACCTGACGCGGTTCTTCATGACGATCCCGGAGGCATCGTCGCTCGTCATCCAGGCCGGCGCAATGGGCGGGCGGGGCCAGGTCTACGTGCTCGACATGGGCGAGCCCGTGCGCATCCTCGACCTCGCCAAGGAGATGATCCGCCTCTCGGGCCGCAAAGAGGACGACGTGCCGATCGTCTTCACCGGCGTTCTCGCCGGCGAGAAGATCCACGAGGTGCTGTGGAACGAGGGCGAGATGGTGGGCCCGACGTCGCACCCGAAGATCATGCGCGCCGCCCGGGCGACGATCGACCCCGAGTGGCTCGAGGAATGCCTCGTCGATCTCGAACGGCTCGCCGAGAGTGCCGATACGCTCGGCGTCGTCGCGAAGGTCGCCTCGATGATCAAGGAACCGCACCGGATCGGCACCGAGGCCGTTCTGGAAGACACGTTGCATTGACGTCACACACGCCCGCCGCATGCGCGGGTACGGTGGCTCGGTGGACCCGCTCGACGGCCTGAATCCGGAGCAGCGGCGCGCCGCCGAGGCGGTGCGCGGTCCGGTCTGCATCCTCGCGGGCGCCGGTTCCGGGAAGACGACGACGATCACGCGGCGCATCGCCCAGCAGGTCTCGTCGGGCGCGTTCCCGGCGAACGCAGTCATGGCGGTGACGTTCACCGACAAGGCCGCGGGCGAGCTTCGATCGCGTCTCGCCGCCCTCGGGGCCGCGCGCGTGCGCGCATCCACCTTCCACTCGGCCGCACTCCGCCAGCTTCGCCATTTCGCGCCGGCGCGACTGGGCCCGATCCTGCCGTCGAAGGTGCTGTTGCTCCGCCAGATCGCGAACCGGCTGCCTGCGCCGTACAAGTTCCGGCCCGCCGGCGATCTCGCGACCGAGATCGAGTGGGCGAAGAACCGCCGCATCTCGCCCGAGCTCTACGCCGACCGCGAGCCGCCGATCCCCATCGACCTGATGAAGCGCGTGTACGTGGAGTACGAGGAACGCAAGCGCGCGAGCGGCTCGATCGACTTCGAGGACCTGCTCGAGCTTGCAATCCAGATGTTCGAGGAAGACGCGGGCGCGCGCGACACGTTCCGAGCGCAGTACCTCGCATTCACCGTCGACGAGTACCAGGACGTCAACCTGCTGCAACAGACGTTGCTCGACCTCTGGCTCGGCGACCGCGACGACCTGTGCGTCGTCGGCGACGACTACCAGTCGATCTACGCGTTCACCGGCGCCGGCCCCGAGCATCTGCTCGGCATGCCGGACCGCTTCCCGCACGCGCAGGTCTTCCGGCTCGAGGAGAACTACCGCTCGTCGCCGCAGGTGCTCGAGCTCGCGAACACGCTCGTGCCGCTGCTCGGCGGCGCCGAGAAGACGCTGCACGCGACGCGAGCCGACGGGCCGGAGCCCGTTGTGCGGCCGTATCCCGATGCAGCTTCGGAGGACGCGGCGCTCGTTGCCGTGATTCGCGCACTCGAGTGCCCGCTCGAGGACGCAGCGATTCTCGCGCGAACGAACGCGCGACTGTCCGATTTCGAGCAGGTTCTGCACGACGCGCGCATTCCGTACCAGGGCGCGTCACTTCTCGACCGAGACGCAGCACGCCGGCTCTGCCGTCGGCTCGAGCGCTCCGGCGCACCTGCAGCCGAAGCGGTGCGCGCCGAGGCGCTCGCGGCGGGCTGGGTCGAGCGCCGGCCCGACAAGCTCGGCGAGCGTGAGCAGGTTCGCCAGGACGACCTCACCCGCCTCGTCGAGCTCGCCGCGGAGTTCGACGGTGACGCGGCGGCGTTCGTCGCCGACCTGCGCGAGCGCTTCGCCCCAGGGAGTGACGCCGCCCGCGGGATCCACCTCATGACGTTCCACCGCGCGAAGGGGCTCGAGTTCGAGGCGGTCTTCCTGCCGCGGCTGCAGGACAAGGAGCTGCCGTCGAAGCAGGCACGCTCCGACGATGAGATCGCCGAGGAGCGCCGTCTGCTCTACGTCGGGCTGACGCGCGCGAAGCGCGTGCTCTGGCTCTCGTGGTTCGGCAAGCGCTCGCGGTTCCTCGCCGAGCTCGGCGTTGCCGCGTCGCCGCACGCCGAGGCCAAGCCGGATTGGACTCCCGACGCCCAACGGCTGCGCGAGTGGCGGCTGGAACGCGCGAAGGCGGACGAGGTCCCGGCGTACGTCGTCTTCCCCGACTCGGTGCTGCACGCGATCGCTGCTGCGCGCCCCGGAACGCTCGGCGAGCTGGCGCAGATCAGCGGCGTCGGGCCGGCGAAGCTCGACCGCTACGGCGACGACGTGCTAGCCGTCGTCGCGAGCTGAGAGGAGCAGGTCCAGCATCAGCTGCGGATCGCGGCGCTCGTGCTGGCCCTGGCCGGTCGTGCGCTTGTCGAGCTCGAGTGCACGCGGATCGGTGAGCGGTCGCAGACGCCCGTCGCGGATCAGCTGCTCGTCGACCCCCCCGAGCCTGCCGCCGTACGTGGTGTAGACCGGCACGCCGAGCGCCGCCGCTTCCCGGTTCATCGTCCCCCCCGCTGAGACGACGAGGTCGGCGAACGCGATCAGGCTCTGCGCGTCCACCGCTTCCTCCGGGACGATCACCGACGGCAAGGCGAGCGACCTCACGTAGTCGCGCTGCTCTTCGGTGCGCGGGATCACGAACGCGTGCACGTGCTCCGCGCGGCCGAGATGCTCGAGCGTCTGCGGGAAGAGCGGGTTCGAGTGGCGGTGGTAGAGCGACACGTCCGGCGGTGGCCGCAGGACGACGAGGACGCGGGCCGGGTCGATCGACCAGTCCGTCAGCACGGATGGGTCGGGCTCGAAGTCCGAGAGGTAGTACTCCTCCTTCAGCCCGGGGTACTGGCGCAGCTTGGGTGGAACCGCCGTGTACTTCTTCAAGCGCTCGGGAGGGATCGCATCGGGTACGACCACGCGTGTTGCCGCACGGCAGCCGAGCTGGTGCTGCAGCCACGCCCACTCGTAATCGAAGGTCGTCGCGCTCGGGATGCCGAGGCGACGAGCGGTCATCGTCAACTCGTGCGAGCCGTGCGCGAGCGCGACGTCGAAGTCGCGTCCCTTCGCCCACTGCCGCAGCGCCTTCAGCCGCGAGCGCATCTGGTTGAACTTCCCGAACGCCGACCGGCCGCCGTGGTGGCCGATCACCGTCGCCGTCATCCCGTGCGACTCGATCAGCTGCAGCGTCTGCGCGTAGTCGCGCGCGGTGATCTCGACCTCGTGGCCCTGCGCCTGTAACCGCTCGACGAGCGGCCGGAACACAAGCGGATGCGCGCTCGCGGTGAAGTCGCACCAGACCCTCAAGAGAGGACCGCCTCGAGCGGCGCGTCGCGTCGAATGCCTTCGACGTGGTGCTCGTGCCACAGCGTGAACGCGAGCAGCCCCCACAGCTGGCGTGACAGGTCCTCACGGCCCGACACGTGCGTGTCGAGGACGCGCGTCACGGCATCGGGCCGGAAGAAGCCCTGCCGCCTGATCGCCTCGGCGGACAACGTCTCACGTGCGAAGGGCTC
Organism: Burkholderiales bacterium; assembly: GCA_025935595.1. Taxonomy (GTDB): domain Bacteria; phylum Actinomycetota; class Thermoleophilia; order Gaiellales; family Gaiellaceae; genus PALSA-600. The sequence goes on along the minus strand of JAICUZ010000015.1, from coordinate 2,008 downwards.
GAGGTCGCCGCGCAGCCAGGCTGCGGCCGGGATCGAGAAGCCGCGCTTGCGGCCGTGCACCACCTCGCGCGGGAGGAGGTGTTCGACGGCCTTGCGGAGCAGCCGCTTCTTCGAGAGCCCGCGCACCTTGTGTTTGGCCGGAAGCGAGAACGCGAAGTTCGCGACGACCGTGTCCATGAACGGCACACGGGCTTCGAGCGACCACGCCATCGAGGCGCGATCCGTCTTCGTCAGCAGGTCGTCGACGAGGTAGAGGCCGAAGTCGACGTCCTGCAACCGGGTGAGCAGCTCGTGCCCCTCGGTCTCCGCGAATCGGGCGCGCTGCTCCGCGAGCGGATCGACGGCGCTCTGCCGGCCGGTCAGCGCGGCTCGCGCGTCGGCCGAGAAGATCTCCTTCCAGCCGTGATGGCGCTCGAGCGGCGGCAGGCCGGCGGCGCGCGTGAAGCGCTTCGCCTTGTAGTCGAAGCTGACCTTGTTGGTCGACGAGGGGAGCAGCTCGGCCAGCGGGCGCGTAGCCGCAGCCGCGGCGCCGAAGCGCGTGGCCAGCAGATCGGCGACGTAGGTGTAGTACCCGCCGAAGAGCTCGTCGCTCCCTTCGCCGGAGAGCGCGACCTTCACATCCTCGGCCGCGAGCTTCGAGACGAGGTACGTCGGCAGCGAGGACGAGTCGGCGAACGGCTCGTCGAACGCCGCTGCGAGCGCCGGCAGCAGCAGCGCCGCGTCGGGCTCGAGCGTCAACTCGCGATGGATCGTGTCGTACCGCTGCGCGACGGCGCGAGCGCCCGCGAGCTCGTCGAACGAGGCTTCCGTGAAGCCGATCGAGAACGTCCGCACGCGCTCGGCCGACTCCTCGGCTGCGAGCGCTGCGAGGAGGCCCGAGTCGACGCCGCCCGAGAGCATCACGCCCACCGGGACGTCGGCGACCAGGTGCGCGCGCACGGAGTCGCGGAGCCGTGCGCGGCACTCCTCGACGAGCTCCGCCTCGTCTTCTCAGTGCCGCGCTTCGAGCGGGCCGGTGCGGGCGAACTGCTCGAGTCGCGTGGCGCCCTCCGACCAGGTGAGCGTGTGGCCCGGCGGCAGCTTGCGGATGTCGACGAAGATCGAGCGCGGAGAGGGGACGCAGTTGAAGGCGAGGAACGCTTCGAGCGCGTCGAGGTCGACGTCGCCGTGCGGCAATGCGTCGAGCTCGGACGCGAACGACAGCTCACCGCCGAGCGCGCGGTAGTAGAGCGGCTTGATCCCGAAGCGGTCGCGCGCGAGCACGATCTGCCGCGTGCGTGCGTCCCACACGGCGACGGCGAACATCCCGCGCAGCCGCTCCCACAAGCGCGACTCCCATTCCTCGTACCCGTGCGCGAGCACCTCGGTGTCGCAGCGCGTGCGAAAGCGGTGGCCCGCGCGCTCGAGTTCGTGCATCAGCTCGCGGTAGTTGTAGATCTCCCCGTTCTGCACGACGACGACGGTGCCGTCCTCGTTCGCGATCGGCTGGTCGCCACCGGTCAGGTCGATGATCGCGAGCCGACGCGCTGCGATGCCGACGCGCTCGTCCGTGTGCATCCCCTCCGAGTCGGGGCCGCGATGAATGAGCGTCTGCGACATCGCACGCAGCCGATCGACGTCGAGCGGCGCGTGCGCGGACGCGATCCCGCAGATCCCGCACATCCCGGAGAGGTTAGTTGCGCCGCCCGAAGACCTGCGCGACGACGCGGAAGCCCGTCACGATCACGGTCCGCAGGTACAGCCGAACGGAGCGATCCGCGATCCACTCCAGGTCGTGCGCCAGCTTCTCGGCCATCGACGTCTCGTAGCCGCGCCGAACCTGAGCGAAGCCGGTCAGGCCCGGCCGCACGACGAGCCGTTGCCAGTACGCGGGTAGGTCGTGCGCCAGCTCGGCGAAGAAGCGCGGTCGGATCGGGCGCGGGCCGACGAACGACATGTCGCCGCGGAGGACGTTCCAGAGCTGCGGGATCTCGTCGAGCTGCGACACCTTCAGCCAGCGGCCGAGGCG
>JAICUZ010000256.1 GCA_025935595.1 Burkholderiales bacterium | reverse complement strand
GTGCTGAACCACGTGCACTCGCTCGACCCCGATCATCCGCTCGCGATCATCGAGGCGCCGCGCGACCCGTCGGTCGAGAAAGGCGGGAGCGATCGCGTGCTCACCGTCGACGCGATGCGGCCGTACGCCGCGGCGTGCGACATCCACGGCGTCGACATCTACCCGGTCTCCGTTCCGCCGGGCAAGCACGCAGGACGCGCGAACAAGGACATCAGCGTGGTCGGCGACGTCACGCGCATCCTGCAGGCGGCGAAACCGACCCAGACGATCTGGACGACGCTGCAGATCGCCTGGAGCGGAGTGCTCCCGCCGCGCCACCAGGACGTCTTCCCGACGCTGCAGCAGGCGCGGTTCATGGCGTACGACGCGATCATCGCCGGAGCGCGCGGGCTGTTCTTCTTCGGCGGTCACCTGCGCCAGGTGATGACGCCGCAGGATCGCGTGCGCGGCTTCAACTGGACGTACTGGCGCACTGTGCAGAAGCCGCTGACGCAGGAGCTTTCGGGGCCTCAGCACGTCGCGGCGCTGCTCGCGCCCGACGCGCCGTTCACGGTGACCGCGAGCGCCTCCGACATCGAACTGAGCGCGCGGCAGACCACCGACTCCGTCTACTTGATCGTCGTGCGCCGCAGCCCGAACGGGAGCAGGCGTGTCACGTTCCAGGGGCTGCCGGGCGGCATCTCGCACGGAACCGTGCTGCCGCACGGTTCGAGCAACCCGCCGCGCAAGCTCACGGTGAAGGCCGGCGCGTTCACCGACGCGAGCCCGTACGGGGCGCACAACGCCCGCGTGTACCGCTTCCCCCGCTAGGTTGACTCGCGGGCATGGCAGACCTCACCGTCGAACAGCTGTCGGCGTCCGCGACCGAGGCCGACAACCGCGGGGCGATCGTCGCCGCGCTCATGCTCGCGATCGGGCTCGCTGCGATCGACAGCACGATCGTCGCGACCGCGGTGCCGCAGATCGTCGCCGATCTCGGCGGCTTCTCGCTCTTCCCGTGGATCTTCTCGATCTACCTGCTGACGCAGGCGGTGACGGTTCCGATCTACGGACGCCTCTCGGACGTGTTCGGGCGCAAGCCCGTGCTGCTCGTCGGCGTCGCCGGCTTCCTCGTCGGCTCGGTGCTCTGCGCGGTCGCGTGGAGCATGGTCACGCTGATCATCTTCCGCGGCCTGCAGGGACTCGCCGCCGGCGCGATCCTGCCGACCACCACGACGATCGTCGGCGACCTGTACGAGCCCGCCGAGCGCGGGAAGGTGCAGGGCTGGATCTCGTCGGTGTGGGGTGTCTCCGCGATCGTCGGGCCGACGCTCGGCGGCTTCTTCGCCGAGTACTGGACGTGGCGCGGCATCTTCTGGCTCAACCTGCCGATCGGCGTGGGCGCCGCGTGGCTGATCCAGCGCCACCTGCACGAGCGCGTCGAGCGGCGCGAGCACCGGATCGACTACGCCGGGGCAACGGCGCTGACCGCGGCGTGCTCGCTGCTGATCCTCGCGCTGCTCGAGGGCGGCGTCAGCTGGGCATGGGGCTCGACGACGAGCATCGCGCTCTTCGCGGCTTCGGCCGTCCTGCTCGTCGCGTTCATCCAGATCGAGCGGACCGTCGCCGAGCCGATCCTGCCGCTCTGGGTCTTCCGCCATCGCATCCTCGTCGCCGGCAACGTCGCCGGCCTCGCGATCGGCGCGATCCTGATCGGGCAGACGACGTATGTCCCGACGTACGCGCAGCGTGTCGTCGGCGTCGGCGCGGTGGTGGCCGGGCTCGCGATGGCGACGATGACGATCGGCTGGCCGCTCGCGGCGACGCTCGCGCCGCGCGTCTACCTCCGCATCGGTTACCGCCCGACGGGCCTCCTCGGTGGCTCGATCGCGACCGTCGCCTGCCTCCTGTTCGCGTTATTCGTGGGCGCCGGCTCCGGGATCTGGCGCGTCAGCGTTGCGGGCTTCGTGCTCGGCGTCGGGCTCGGGTTCATCTCGGTCTCGACCGTCGTCGCCGTCCAGTCGACGGTGGGGTGGGCGAGACGCGGCGTCGTGACCGGCACGAACATGTTCATCCGTACGCTCGGCAGCGCCGTCGGCGTCGCCGTGTTCGGGAGCATCGCCAACGGACGCCTCGCGCACCGAAGCCACACAGGCCAGGCCATCTTCCATGCGGTGCACGGCGTCTTCTGGGCGCTCGTCGTCGCCGCCGTGCTCGGCATCGTCGGGCTCTTGCTGTTCCCGCGGCACGTGCCGCAGCTCGACTAGTTACTCGTGCCCGGACACGCGGTGCGGGACGTACGGCTCCTCGAGCCGCGCGATCTCGTCGTCCGACAGCTCGAGCCGCTCCGCGGCGAGCGCGTCCTCGAGATGCTCGAGCTTTGTCGCACCGACGATCGGCGCGGTCACGCCCGGTTTGTGCAGCAGCCACGCGAGCGCGACCTGCGCAGACGAGATGCCGCGCTCCGCGGCAACCTCGCCGGCTCGGTCGACGACGGGGAAGTCGACCTCCGGCACGTAGAGCGAGTCCGCGAACTGGTCGGTCTGTGCGCGCGTGGTCAACTTGTCGCCCGACGACGTGCGGTTTCCGGCGAGCAGGCCGCGCGCGAGCGGGCTCCACGGGAGGATCGCCACGCCCTGGTCGATGCACTGCGGGATCATTTCCCGCTCCTCCTCGCGGTAGACGAGGTTGTAGTGGTTCTGCATCGACACGAACCGCGTCGACGCAACCTGCTGCGCCTTCGCGAACTGCCACGCGTACATGCTGCTCGCGCCGATGTAGCGGGCCTTTCCCGCACGCACGACGTCGTGCAGCGCGTCCATCGTCTCCTCGATCGGCGTGCGTGGATCGAAGCGGTGGATCTGGTACAGGTCGACGTAGTCGAGCCCGAGCCGCTCGAGAGACGCGTCGATCGACGCGAGGATGTGCTTGCGCGAGAGCCCGGCGCCATTCTCCCCGGGCATCGTCCGGCCGTGCACCTTCGTCGCGACGACGTATTCCTCGCGCATCCCGAAGAGCTTCGAGAGGAGCCGGCCGGTGATCACCTCGCTCTCGCCGCCGTTGTAGACGTCCGCGGTGTCGAAGAAGATGATCCCGCCCTCGACTGCGCGGCGCACGATCGGCTCGGCCGCAGCCTCGTCGATCGCCCAGCGGCGGCCCTCGTGCGGGCCGTAGCTCATCATGCCGAGGCAGATGCGCGAGACGCGCAGGCCCGTCCGGCCGAGATTCAGATAGTCCACAGACGCACGCTAGCGCGGAGCGACTGCCTGGAACGTCGGTCCCCGGTGGGAGCCCGCGAGATAGATCATGTCCGAGCCCCGGTAGCGGCTGGTCCCTGGGTAGAGCCCCATCTCGGTGTACAGCTTGACGTTGTGGACGTTGCACGACGAGCAGTACGGCAGTGTCGGTATGTGGCGCCGCTGAACCTGCGGCTGCGTCGGCCATCGCTGGCCGACCGTGCGTGACCACAGGTCGACGGAGCCGTCGCGCTCGGAGAACGAGATCCTGATCACGAAGTCGATCCACCGGTTGCGCGGGTACGTCTCGAGCGTCGGGATGGGGATGTTCAGCTCGCGGTGCACGTTGCCTCGGCCGACTACGCAGTTGCCCGTCGAGATCCGGAACCGCATCTCGTTGTCCTCCACGATCAGCGCGTACGGCGCGAGCCCGCACCCTCTGACCGACCACAGCGATTCCGGTTGGTGCAGCTCCCAGATGAGGTTGTTGGACAGTCCCGGTCGGGGCACGTACAGCGAGAACCCGTAGAAGAACGTCTGGCCGACGGTCTCCGCGGTCGTGTAGTTCGCGTCGAGGCACCGAACCACACCGTCGACCCACCTGTCCCTCTCGCTGACGGTGAAGCGCGCCACCGGTCGCCCCGTCCGCGTCGGGTTGCGCACGATCCTGAAGTGCTCGTCCGGGTTCGGGCACTCGAGCGTCGAGAACGCCGCGTTCGTTCCCGATCGCCAGTCGAGGCGAAGAACGCTGCGCGACGAGCCGCCGGCGGCCGAGCCCACGGCGACGAATGCGGCGATCGTCACAACGGCGGACGCCAGCACCG
>JAICUZ010000034.1 GCA_025935595.1 Burkholderiales bacterium | reverse complement strand
CGAGCGCGCGACCGCCGGCTATGAGGGTGCGCGCGAGAAGGTGCGCGCGCTGATCAACGCGCCGTCGAACCGCGAGGTCATCTTCACGCGCAGCGCCACGGAGGCGATCAACCTCGTCGCCTACGCCTGGGGGCTCGACAACCTCGGGCCGGGCGACGTCGTCGTCGTCACCGAGCTCGAGCACCACGCGAACTTCGTGCCGTGGCAGTTCATCGCGAAGAAGACCGGCGCGCAGTTCGCGCACATTCCCATCGACGATCTCGGTGAGCTGCAGCTGGACTCGCTCGACGACATCGCGAAGCGCGGCAACGTCAAGGTCGTCGCGAACAACCTCGTCTCGAACACGCTCGGCACGATCAACCCGGTCGAGAAGCTCGCGGCGTGGGCGCACGAGCAGGGCGCGATCATGGTCGTCGACGCAGCGCAGGCCGCTCCGCACAGGAAGATCGACGTGCAGGCGCTCGGCTGCGACTTCCTCGCCTTCTCGTCGCACAAGCTGTGCGGGCCGAGCGGCGTCGGCGCTCTCTGGGGCAAGCGGGAGCTGCTCGAGGAGATGCAGCCGTTCAACTTCGGCGGCGAGATGATCCGGTCCGTGTCACTCGAGCGAACGAGCTGGAACGAGCTGCCGTACAAGTTCGAGGCCGGCACGCCGGCGATCGCCGAGGCCTACGGGTTCGGCGTCGCGCTCGACTACGTCTCCGAGGTCGGTCTCGACGCGATCGAGGCGCACGAGCACGACCTCGTCGTGCAGACGATGGACGCACTCGCCGAGATCGACGGCATTCGCGTGTTCGGCCCGCCGGCCGACCGCCGCACCGGGATCGTCAGCTTCGAGCTCGAGAACGTGCATCCGCACGACGTCGCGCAGATCCTCAACTGGGAGAACGTCGCCGTGCGGGCCGGCCACCATTGCACGCAGCCGCTGATGACGCGTCTCGGTGTCGCAGCGACCACGCGCGCGAGCTTTTACCTCTATTCGATCCCGGAGGACGTCGATCGCCTCGTCGCCGGGCTCGCCAAGGTCAAGGAGACGTTCGGTGTCTGACCTCGATCAGCAGATGTACCGCGAGGTCATCCTGGACCACTACAAGAACCCGCGCGGCCACGGTGCGCTCGATCCCGCCGACGCGCACGCGGAGGGGCAGAACCCGCTGTGCGGCGACGAGGTTTCGATCTTCGTGCGCTTCGGCGACGACGGTGACACGATCGATGACATCAGCTTCGAGGGGCGCGGCTGCGCGATCTCGCAGGCGGCGACGTCGATGCTCACCGAGATGGTGAAGGGCCGGAAGGCGTCCGAGGTAGCGGTGCTGCCGAAGGACGAGCTGCTCGACGAGATCGGGATACCGCTGACGCCGGTCCGCCTCAAGTGCGCGATCCTCGGCCTCGGCGTCCTCAAGGTCGCGTTGCACCGGTCGAAGGGCACGCCGCTCCCCGAGGAGTGGCGCGGGCTCGAGAACGAGCTCCGGCTCGACGAGGGCTAGCGGTTGCCGAAGGTCCACGTAGCGCCGCTCGACGAGTTCGGTCCCGGCTCGTCGAAGATCGTCACGCTCGGCTGGACCTCGATCGGTGTCTACAACTGCAACGGCAAGCTGCTCGCGATCGAGGACCGCTGCTCGCACGACGACGGCCCACTCGCCGAAGGCGAATGGGACCAGGACCTGTGCCGCGTGATCTGCCCGCGCCACGGGTCGGCGTTCGACCTGGAGACGGGGATCCCGATGTCGCTGCCGGCCTACGAGCCGGTGCAGATCTACTCCGTCACCGTCGAGGACGGGATCGTGCAGGTCGAGGTCATCGATTGACCGACGTCGCACGCTGCTGGGAGTCGAGCGACCCGCTCTACAACAGCTACCACGACGAGGAGTGGGGCAATCCGGTCCGCGACGAGCACGGGCTCTACGAGCGACTCTGTCTGGAGGGATTCCAGTCGGGGCTGTCATGGCTGACGATCCTGCGTAAGCGCGAGGGCTTCCGCGCCGCGTTCGCCGGCTTCGATCCCGACCGGGTCGCGCGCTTCGGCGAACGCGACGTCGCGCGGCTGCTCGGGGACGCGGGAATCGTCCGGCATCGCGGCAAGATCGAGGCGGCGATCGCGAACGCTCGCGCGACGGTTGCGCTGCGCGACTCGACGCCGCTGCACGAGCTCTTCTGGTCCTTCCGGCCGGAGCAGCATGACGTCCCGCAGACTCAGAAGGACTGGCAGCCGTCCACGCCGGAGTCGACCGCCCTCGCGAAAGCGCTGCGGAAAGCGGGCTTTCGGTTCGTCGGACCGACGACCGTGTACGCCGCGATGCAGGCCTGCGGGGTCGTCGACGACCACCTCGCGACGTGCTTCGTCCGCCTCGGCCGTCCGTCCTGACCGCGCTGCTATGGTGAGGCTATCCGCGGAAAGGAGGTGGTCCGGCGTTGGAGACTTCAAGTACGGGCAGTGGAGGTACCAGCTCGTAGAGGCGTGTCCCCGGGACCTGACGGGGAATCGTCTAGCCAACGTGGGGGACTCGCGTAACGCGCCGCCTTAATCGGCCGGAAGCGCCTCTACGAAGACCAAGCTGGTAACCGCATTGAGGGCCTCGAAAGAGGCCCTCACTGTTTGTCGGGCTTCGCCAGCACGGCTACCTGAAGCGCCAGATGTCCCTCCCCTTCCAGCTCGGCACCCAGGCGTCCCCGCGAATCGTGGTGACCACGAACGGGCCCGCGCCGGCCTTGACCGTCTGCGCGACCGTGTTCGAGGCGGGGTCGACGATCGCAATCGAGTCCTTGCGGATCTGGGGCACCCAGACCCGTCCGGCGACGACGTCCGGATCGCCGAGGGCAGGCGCTCCCGGAAGCGTGACCGTGGCGACGACGCTGTTCGACTGCGGGTCGATCCTGGTGAGCCCTTTCGTCGTCGTCACCCAGACCGCGTCTGCGGATGCGGCCGTCCAGCCTGCGCCACCCTGGATCGGGATTCGCGCCAGCACGTCGTGGGACATCGGATCGACGCGGATCACACCTTCGATCCCGGTCGCCCAGACCGACCCGAACGCGCCGACTGCGCCGGTCGCCATGCGTAACTTCCACCGGTTCACGACCCGGTTCTTCGCGGGGTCGATCCGCTCGAGCTCGCCCTGCGTGAACGCCGTCGTCCAGGCGGAGCCGAACGCGAACATCGTGTCGTACGGCGTGAAGCCGACCTTGATCGCGATGCGCTTGCCCGTCGTGACCGACACGCGGCTCACCGTGGAGGTGTTCGTGTCCTCGATCCACATCGACCCGGCGCCGAAGCCGAGACCGCACGAGCCCGTTCCGATCGTGGTCCGTGAGACGATCTTGTTCGTCGCCGGGTCGATCTTGAGGAGATACGGCTCGCCGTACTCGCTGACCCAGACCCACTTGCCGCCGGCAGCAGCTGCACAGGGAGCGGCGAAGGGGGAAACCTTGATCTTCGCGACGACGTTCGGTGCGGCGGCAGTCGTGACCGTGGCCGCGAGCAGGGCGATGAGTGTGCGCGTCATGGGCTCGAACATAGTCCGGAGCCGAAGTAGTTGCTACGAACCCGTATTAAACGTCGGTTAACGCCCGACTGAACGCGCTGCCGAGCTCGCTCAGCGCACCGCGCATCTCCTCGAAGTCGAGTTCCTGCGCGAGCCGTTCGTCGATGCGCTGCAGTGCGCCCCAGCCACGGCGCCACTCGCGGTCTCCGCGCGCGGTCAGTTCGAACAGGGAAGAGCGGCCGTCCTCCGGGTTTCGCCGACGCCGCACGAGCCCGCGGCTCTCGAGCCGTCGGACGACGTCGGACATCGTCGTCAGCGGCAGGCCGAGCTCCGCCGAGAAATCGGTCAAGCGCACGGAGCCGCGTGCGCCGATCAGGCTGAGGACTGCGTAGCCGTCGGGGTCGACGCCGTCTGCGTCGAGCTCGCGCCCCACGAGTTGAACCATCCGCTGGTGTGCGGCAAACAGCAGCAGGAGCAGCGACAGCCGACCCTCAGGCTGCGCGGCGGATCTGGTCTTCGAGCGGGACGAGCGGGAGTTGGAACGTGTGGACGGCATCGGAGTTGGTGACGACGTTGTCGCCTGCCTCGATCATCGCGACCTGGTCGGCCGAGAGCGGCGCCTTCGGGATCCACTGCGTCGCCCGCGCACCGCTTCGTGCCAGAGAGGCGGGGATGTGAGCCAGCGCACGGCGCTTGCCGAGCACCTTGGCGATCGTGCGGTACAGCTCGTCCCAGGTGACGATGTCCGGGCCGCCGATCTCGAACGTCTTGTTGGCGGCGGCCGGTGTTTCGAGCGCACGGGCGAAGTGCTCGGCGACGTCGTCGAGCCAGATCGGCTGGATGCGTTGCTGCCCCGAGCCGATCACGGTCACGACGGGCGAGTAGCGGACTTGCTTCATGAACGTGGCGAGAGCGCCGCCGCGCCCGAAGATGAAGCTCGGCCGGAAGATCGTGTACTCGAGCCCGGAGGCGACCGTGTCCTGCTCCATCGCGAACTTGGCGCCGAAGTACGGAACAATGTCCTTCGTCGACGCGGTCGTGCCGAGCGCGCTCATCAGGACGAACCGCTCGACGCCGGCGCCTTTCGCCGCCGCGATCACGTTGCGCGTGCCCTGCGTCATCACGCGGTCGAAGTCCTGAGGCCTGCCCGTGAGGATCGCCACGAGGTGAACGACGTGCGTGCAGCCGTCGGTCGCCGCGGCGAGGCTCGCCGGGTCGGTGACGTCGCCCGTCGCGAGCTCGACTCCGAGGCTCGCGAGGTGGGCGCCGCGCTCCGGCCGGCGGACGAGCGCTCGGACGTCGCGCCCTTCCGTGCGGAGCTCATGCACGATTCGCGAGCCGACGAAGCCCGTGCCGCCCGTGACGAGGATCTTCACGACTCGAAGTTCTGCCAGTAGCGGGAGGGCGTCGGGCCGCGCTGGCCCTGGTACTTCGAGCCGATCTTCTCGCTGCCGTACGGCGCGCTCGCGGGCTCGGTCATCCGCATGAAGGAGATCTGGCCGATCTTCATGCCGTAGTAGATCGTGATCGGGAGGTTCGCGACATTCGACAGCTCGAGCGTCACGTGCCCGTCGAAGCCGGGGTCGATGAATCCGGCGGTCGAGTGGATCAACAGGCCGAGGCGGCCCAATGAACTCTTCCCTTCCAGCCGGGCTACGAGATCGTCCGGCAACGTGACGCGCTCGAGCGTCGAGCCGAGCACGAACTCGCCGGGGTGGAGGATGAACGGCTCGTCGCCGTCGATCTCCACCAGCTCGGTCAGCGCCTCTTGTGGCTGCTTGACGTCGATGTACGGGTATCGCGCGTTGTGGAACACGCGAAACGTCCTGTCGACGCGCACGTCGACGCTCGACGGCTGGAGCAGCGCGTCGTCATACGGGTCGATCCCGATGCGGCCGTCGGCGATGAGCGTGGCGATGGTGCGGTCGGAGAGAACCATGCGGCGATTCTTCCATCAGCGCGTCGGCGAGGGCGGCGAGTCCCTTCAGGAACGCGTCTTGCTCCGCCGCCGTCAACGCCGCGAGCGCCTTCTCGAGCGGCTGTGAGCGCGACGCGAGCCAGCCCCGCACCGCCTTCTCCGTCGCCGGCGCGAGGCTGACGACGGTGCGGCGGCGGTCGGCCGGATCCTCACTGCGGGTGATCAGCCCGTGCTCCTCGAGCTCGCGCGCGAGCGTCGAGGCGGCGGGGAGGGACAGGCCGAGCTCGCGCGCCAGCTCGCCGACCGACCGCTCACCCTCGCCCCCGACCTGAGCGAGGAGTGCGACGTGCCGGCGGCCGAGCGCTGCGCCCTCGACGAGCGCGAGTAGTTCCGGCGTCGGCCGGCGGCGCGCCCACATTCCCCGCATCACTCGGCGCAGCTGAAGCCGGAGCTCCGCGACGCGCTCCTTATTCGTTACCATGCGGTAACTATTATCGTCGATGAACTGAAAGGAGGTGAGCGCACATGTGTGGAGGACATCATCACCGCCGGCGCGGCTTTCGCGGCTACCCGAACCGGGAGCAGTGGGTCGACCGGCTGCAGGCCTACCGCGAGCACCTCGAGGAGGAGCTGAAGAACGTGCAGGAGCTGATCGAGCGCCTGGGCGAGACGCAGGCGCCCGCCGAGACCGTCTAGGCCGCTGAGCGCGCCGCCGGCACGTAGTACCGGTCGGCGTACTCGATCACGGTGCGCTGCATCGAGAATCGCGGCGCGAGCTCTGCGATCGAGCTCTTCATCATGTCGAGCCAGGCGTCCCGCGCCTCGAACCGCGGGACGACCTGCTGCTCGAGCAGTCCGTAGAGCTGCTCGGCGTCGTCCTCGTCGGAACCGCCGTCGATAGCCCAGCCGTAGGCCGGGTCGTAGGCCTCCGCCCACCAGCCGTCGAGAACCGAGAGATTGAGCACGCCGTTCACCGCGGCCTTCATGCCGCTCGTCCCCGACGCCTCGTGCGGCCGCTGCGGCGTGTTCAGCCAGATGTCGCAACCCGGGATGATCATCCGCGCGAGGTCGATGTCGTAGTCCTCGAGGAACACGACGCGGCCCGCCGCGGCGCCGCGGCTCAGCTCGATGATCGCCTGCATCACGTCCTTCCCCGGCGCGTCCTGCGGATGCGCCTTGCCGGCGACGACGATCTGAACCGGCAGCGCGAGCAGCCGCTCCAGGTTCGAGTAGACGAGCCCGGCACGTTTGTACGTTGCGAATCGGCGGGCGAAGCCGATCGTCAGCCGCTCGGGATCGAGCGACGCGTGCTCGACGAGTCGCCGCTTCAACGTCTCGTGCACGCGCCCGAGAGCATCCGGGTCGAGCTCGCGTGCCGCGGGCCAGTTCGCCCAGTCGGGCGGAGCCTCCGGCCGCACGCCTGCTTCGCGCAGCAGCTCGTCGAGCTCCGGTGCGAGCCACGTGCCGAGGTGCACGCCGTTCGTGATCGCGTCGATCGGCGTCTTCTCCCCCGGCCAGATCCCCTGCCACATCTCGCGCGCGACGTCGCCGTGCAGCTCGGACACGCCGTTCCGGTACACGGACAGTCGCAGCGCCAAGGGCGTCAGCCCGAACCCGTCGAGGCCGGGGGTACGGCCGAGGTCGAGCAGGCGGTCGTCGGAGATGCCCGCGCTGCGGGCGAGATCGCCGACGTAGCGGAGCACGAGGTCGTCGTCGAACACCTCGTTGCCCGCCGGCACAGGCGTGTGCGTGGTGAAAACGGTCGTGCGGCGGATCTCGTCGATTGCCTCGTCGACCGACGCGCCCGCCTCGACATGAGTTCGGGCGCGTTCGATCGCCAGGAACGCCGCGTGGCCCTCGTTGACGTGGTACACGGTCGCGTGGATGCCGAGCGCATGCAGCGCGCGGACACCCCCGACGCCCAGCAAGAGCTCCTGTCGGATCCGGTGCTCGCGGTTGCCGGAGTACAGCGCGTCCGTCACCCACGGCACGTCGAGCAGGTAGAGCGGGACCGAGCCGACGTCGTAGCGCCAGACGGCGGCGTTCACGACCTCGCCGCCGAGGTCGACCTCGACGTCGACTGGCTCGCGGGCGAGCCCGAGCTCTTCCGGGTAGAGCTCCTGGTAGCGCTCGGTCTGCCGGCCCTCCTCGGAGACGCTCTGCTGGAAATAGCCGCCGCGGTAGAAGAGACCGACCGCGACCAGCGGCACACCGAGCTCGGCTGCAGCTTTCAGATGGTCTCCTGCAAGGACCCCGAGCCCTCCGGAGTAGATCGCGAGGCGCGCGTCGACGCCGAACTCCATGCTGAAGTACGCGACGAGGACGTCGCCGTCATTCGCATGCGTCTGCGCCCACCACGTGGCGGTTTCGTTCACCGTTCCGGCCATAGCCCCCGCGGGAAGCTAGCGGAAGCTCCGGGCGCGACGGAGACTGCGTCTCACGCAACCCGGGGGAGCTGCTTCAGGTGGCTCGGCTTCGCTACGCTCGATCCGAGATGGCGACCACCCGGACGATCGAGCTGAAGACCGAGGTCCCCGGCCCCCGGTCGCGGGAGATCCTGGAGCGGTTGCAGACGAGCGTCGCCGCGCCGCTTTCGATCACATTCCCGATCGCCGCCGCGGAGGCCCGCGGCGCCACCTTGACCGATGTCGACGGCAACACCTTCGTCGATTTCGCAGGCGGCGTCGGCTGCTTGAACGTCGGCCACTCCCATCCGCACGTCGTTCAGGCGGCGCAGGAGCAGCTCGACCGCTTCTCGCACACGGATTTCACGGTCGTGCCGTACGAGCTGTACGCGACGCTCTCGGAGCGCCTCCTTGCGCTCGCGCCGCTCGGCGGCCCGGCCAAGGCGGCGTTCTTCAACGCCGGCACCGAGGCCGTCGAGAACGCGGTCAAGTTCGCGCGGGCGTACACCGGCCGGTCGGCCGTGATCGGATTCGAGGGCGCGTTCCACGGCCGCACCTACCTCTCGCTGGCGCTGACGTCGAAGACCCGGCCCTACAAGGAAGGTCTCGGGCCGTTCGCGCCCGAGGTCTACCGCGTCCCGTTCAACGACATCCCGGCGATCCGCCGCGCGTTCCAGACACTCGTCGCGGCCGAGGACGTGGCCGCGATCGTGTTCGAGCCCGTTCAGGGCGAAGGCGGCTTCATTCCGGCGACGCAGGAGTTCGTCGAGGGCGTTCGCGCGATCTGCGACGAGCACGGGATCGTCATGGTCTGTGACGAGGTGCAGAGCGGCTTCGCCCGCACCGGCCGCTTCTTCGCAATCGAGCACTTCGGCGTGACCCCCGACCTGATCACGGTTGCGAAGTCGATCGCGATGGGGATCCCGCTCTCGGGCGTCCTCGGCAAGGCGGCGATCATGGACGCTCCGCAGGAGGGTGGCGTCGGCGGGACCTACGTCGGGAACCCGGTCGCCCAGGCGGCGGCGCTCGCCGTCCTCGACGTGATCGAGGAGGAGGGGCTCGTCGAGCGGTCGGCTGCGATCGGCGAGACGATCCGGTCGCGCATGCTCGTGTGGCAGGGCCGGTGGCCGGCGATCCGTGAGGTGCGCGGGCTCGGCTCGATGCTCGCGATCGAGTTGACGGACGCCGAGATCGCGTCGGCCGTCGTCGCGGCTGCGCTGCAGCGCGGGCTGCTCCTGCTGAAGGCCGGCGTGACCGGAAACGCGATCCGCGTGCTCGTGCCGCTCGTGATCGGCGACGCCGAGCTCGACGAGGCGCTCGATGCCTGGGAACAGGCGCTCGAGAGCGCGCTTTAGGCAGATCGGGCGGGGGTAGGCTCAGCCCCGATGGTTGGGGAGGTTCTCGCCGACCGGTACGAGCTCGAGGAGCTCGTCGGGACTGGGGGCATGTCGAGCGTCTTTCGGGCGCACGACCGGCTGCTCGACCGCAAGGTCGCGCTGAAGATCCTCCACCAGCAGTACTCCAGCGACGACGACTACGTCGAGCGCTTTCGACGTGAGGCGCGGTCGGTTGCCTCGCTCTCCCATCCGAACATCGTCACCGTCATCGACCGTGGGGAGCACGAGGACCGGCAGTTCATCGTCTTCGAGTACATCGAGGGCGAGAACCTGAAGCAACTGATCGGGCGCCGCGGTCCCGCGCCGGTTCCGAACGCGCTCGAGCTCGGCATCCAGATCGCGCGCGGTCTGGCGTTCGCGCACCACCAGGGGCTCGTCCACCGCGACGTCAAGCCGCAGAACGTGCTCTTGAACGGCGACGGTCGCGCGAAGGTGACCGACTTCGGGATCGCGCGGTCGCTCGACGTGCAGCACGGGATGACGCAGACGGGGACGGTGCTCGGGACGTCGGACTACATCGCGCCGGAGCAGGCGCAGGGGCAGCGCGTCGACGAGCACAGCGACGTCTACTCGCTCGGCGTCGTGCTGTACGAGCTCCTGACGAGCGAGGTGCCGTTCCCGGGCGAGAACTTCGTCGCGGTCGCGATGCGCCACATCAACGAGGAGCCGCCGTCGATTCGCGAGAAGCGTCCCGACGTGTCACCGCGCCTCGACGACGCGGTCCGCCGCGCGATGGCGAAGCGGCCGGAGGACCGCTTCCCGACGATGGACGCGTTCTGCGCCGAGCTCGAGGCGTGCCTCGCCGAGCTCCAGGCGGCGGGCACACAGCTGGCGCGACCCGCCGTCGCGCGTCCGCATCGGCAGCACCGCCCGCGCTTCACGTTGTGGCCGCTGCTCATCGCCCTGCTCGTGCTGGCCGCGGCCGTTGCGGTCGGGGCCTTTCTTGTCCTCCGCGACGACAACGGCGGAAAGGCCGGTACCGGCGGGGGCTCGGGCGGCACCGTGCATCTCCGCGGGATCACGGCGTACGACCCGATCGGCGGTGACGGTGAGCACGACGCCGACGCTCCGAAGGCGACGGACGGTGATCCGAGCACATACTGGCCGACCGAGAGCTACCGCACGGCGCCGAGCCTCGGCAAGGCGGGTGTCGGCCTCGTCCTCGATGCCGGGAGGCAGGTCGATCTCCACCAGCTCTCGTTCACGACGTCGACGCCCGGGCTGACCGCCGAGATCCTGGCCGGCAACTCGGCGAGCGGCCCGTTCAACGCGGTGGTCGGCCCGTCACGGCGGGTCGTCGGCGAGCGGGCCGAATACACGATCGGCGGCGGTGCATACCGCTACTACGTGATCTGGATCACGCAGCTCGGCGGTAGCTTCCGCAACGCGCACATCGACGAGGTCTCGGCGAACTGACTTAATAACAGACTGTTACAAGCGCAGTCGAACTGCAGCACGGCGCAGGGTCTGGCCGGTGCTGCGCCCCGTATCGAGCTTGTAACAGACTGTTACTTGAGCCTCAGCGCGTGCCGGATCGAGACACGCCTGACCGACTCGCCTCGTCGGAAGCCGATCGTCTTGTCGCGCAGCGGGAAGTCGCCGGGCTCGACCGGGACGCGCAGCCGCGGTCGCACGGCGACGAGGCTGACGAGCTCGCGGCTCGACGGCGTCGCTTCGAACGTCTCGCTCGGCAGGGCGTAGACCATCCCGTCGACCCACGACGGCTCGCCCTCGAGTGCGAACAGGTAGCGCGCGCCGGAGCCGACGTGTTCGCACCAGTTGATGAGCCCGCGCCGACCGCCGTTGCGGTCCGCGGTTGCGAAGTAGATCGGCCAGATCGCGTCGTCGGAGGCGAACACGCCTTCGACGTGGCGCACGTTGTGCGCGTCGAAGTTCGCGCGCGGCTCGAACTCGTCGATCTCGCTGTTGTTCGAGCCGTGGAGGAGGTAGCCGCGGTGGATCAGATTGTGCAGGAGCCACCAGCGCGGCGCGTCTGCGGTGGAGTCGACGATGCCGCCGTCCGGGGTTGCGTCGATCGATGCGTCGAACTCGCTCTCGTGAGCCGACACGTCGGGGAACGGAACCGGATGCAGTCGCCAGAGGTTCACTCGTCGGCCAGCACCTGGATGCCGAGTCCCTGGGCGAAGAGCGGTGCGTTCTCGAGGATGTCGTTCCACGGCATGCGCACGCCGCGCAGCGACTCGACACCGACGAGCTCGGCCAGCCCGCAGCCTCTGAGCTCGACGCGCTCGATGCGACAGCTCGAGAACGACGCGCGGCGAAGCTCGCAGCGGTCGAAGACCACGTCGGTGAGGGCTGCGCCCGCAAAATCCGCCTCCTCGAGCCGGCACTCCTGGAACACGACGCGCTTTAGCTTCGCATGTCGAAATCCAGCGAAGTCGGCACGGCACTCGGTGAGCGCGACGTCGTTCCAGGTCGCTTCTGCGAGCTCGACGCCGGTCAGCCGGCACAGGTGGAGCTCGATGCGGCGGATCGAGCTTCGAAGGAAGCGTTGGTTGGAGAAGTCGGCGTTCTCGAAGCGCGCGTCGATTGCATCATCGATTGCGGTCGGCGGCTCCGCGTCTGGATCTGGGGCAGGCGGGTGCGGGGTCTTTGGTGCCGACAAGGTGTCAGACACCTTAGGTGTCTGACACCCTAGAAGCGCAGCGCCCGTCGCCGCTCGAACCGCTCGACCGCGAGATCCGCGAGCCGTTGCAGCAGCTCGGGGTACGGGATGTCCGACGCTTCGAACAGCCGCGCGTAGACGCTCGTCGACGTGAACCCCGGGATCGTGTTCAGCTCGTTCACCAGCACCTCGCCGTCGTCGCGGACGAACATGTCGGCGCGCGCCATCCCCTCGCAGTCGGTCGCCACGAACGCCCGCACCGCGAGCTCCTGCGCCCGCTCGATCTGCTCCTCCGTGATGCGTGCAGGGACGACGAGGTCCATCTCGCCGTCGTCGTACTTCGCCTCGAAGTCGTACCACTCGTTGTGCGTGACGACGATCTCGCCGGGGAGAGACGCGAACGGCTTCAGGTTCCCCAGCACGCCGACTTCGACTTCGACACCGGCCACGAATCTCTCGACGAGCACCTTCTCGTCGTGCTCGAACGCAAGCTCGACCCCGCGGCGCAACTCGTCGTCGTCGTGCGCCATCGTGATCCCCACGCTCGAGCCGAGCCTCGCGGGCTTCACGAACACCGGAAAATCGAATGGGCTGTAGGGCTCGTCGCCGAGGCGCAGCGTGATGTTCTCGGTCACCGGAATGCCGTGGTCGCGCAAGACCGCCTTGAAGACGTCCTTGTCCATGCAGAGCGCGGACGCGAGCACGCCGGCTCCCACGTACGGGACGCCCGCGAGCTCGAGCAGTCCCTGCACCGTCCCGTCCTCGCCGAACGGCCCGTGCAGCACGGGGAAGACGACGTCGACGTCCGAGAGCGTCGTCGCGACCTCCTTGCCGGGCAGGCGCGCGGGCAGCTCCGGGTGCCCTGCGGTCCCGAGCTGCCAGCGGCCGTCGCGGCCGACCTCGATCGCGAGCACCTCGTCGCCGCTCGACTCGAGCGCGCGCACGACGCTCTGCGCCGACGCGATCGAGATCGGGTTCTCACTCGAGCGGCCGCCCAGGATCACGGCGATGCGACGGCTCACGGTGTCGTCGTCGTGGTCGTGCCTTGATCGCCCTGGCCCTGCTGGAACTGGCCGACGTGGATGATCACGACCTCGCCCGACTGCGCGTCCGAGCCCGGGGCCGGGTCGGTGGACTGGACGATCCCGTCCTGCGCCGGGTCGGTTACCGGATCGGTCACGACCGACGGCGTGAGCCCCGCCCCGGTGAGGAGGGACTCGGCCGCGGACTGGCTCATCCCGGTCACGTCCGGCACCTGGGTCGTCGCCGGGCCCTTCGAGACCGAGAGCGTGATCTTCGATCCGCGCGGGACGTCCGTGCCGCCCGACGGCGTCATCGCGGCGACGACGCCCTTCGGCAGGTCGGACTGAACCTCGCTCCGGGCGACCTGGAAGCCCTGGCCCTCGAGCATCGACTTGGCGTTGAGGTACGGCTGGCCGGTCACATCGGGGATGGACACCGGCTTCAGGCCGCGCGACACGTTGATGTGGATCACGGTTCCCTTGATCACGGAGTCGCCGGCGTGCGGCTGTTGCGCGGTGACGGTGCCTTCCTGCTGCTCCGAGAAGACCTGGCGGATCTTCCATTGCAGGCCCGCTCCGGCGAGCGCGGACACGGCCGAGTTCGAGTCCTGGCCGACCACGTTCGGTACCGGCACCTTCGGCTTTCCGGTCGAGACGGTGAGCGTGACCGTCGAGCCCTTGCCGATCTTCGTCCCGCTTCCCGGCTCCTGCTTCGAGACCGCCCCCGGCGGCACGGTGTCGCTCGTGCCCTTCACCACCTGCGGGGTCAGCCCGGCCTGCGTGATCTTCAGCTTCGCGAGATCCTGCTGGAGCTGCAGCACGTCCGGCACGGCGACCGGCTTGTTGCTGTTCAGCTGGTCCTGGATCTTCGTGTACAGGAACCAGCCGCCGATCCCGCCCGCGATGATGAGGCCGAGGGCGAGCAGCCACGGCCAGACCGAGCGGCCACGCGGTGGCTCTTCGTAGTCGTAATAGCCGGGCTGGCGGTAGACGGGCGGCGCCGGCGGCGTCACGTTCGTGCGTGGGCGCTGGATCATCGTCTGCGCGGTCGAGATTCCGGCGCCGGACAAGACCTGGGTCATCGCATCCTCGGTCTCGCGCGAGACGGCCACGCCACGCGCGACGCGCGCGAGGTCCGCGTCCATCTCCTCGGCCGTTCCGTAGCGCTGCTCTGGATCCTTCGCGAGTGCGCGCATGACGATCGCGTCGAGGTCGTGCGGAATGCCGTCGCGTAGCTCCGACGGCGGCTCCGGCACCTGCGACAGGTGCTTCATCGCGATCTCGACCGGTGTGTCGCCGGTGAACGGGACCTTGCCGGTGAGCATCTCGTAGAGCACGACGCCGAGCGAGTAGATGTCGGAGCGCGGGTCGACCGGCGCGCCGCGTGCCTGCTCCGGCGAGAGGTACTGCGCGGTGCCGACGATCGAGCCTGCCTCCGTCATCTGCGACGCACCGGAGCGCGCGATGCCGAAGTCCGTGACCTTCAGGCGGCCGTCGCCGCCGACGACGATGTTGTGCGGCTTGATGTCGCGGTGGACGATCCCGTTCCGGT
>JAICUZ010000265.1 GCA_025935595.1 Burkholderiales bacterium | reverse complement strand
CTGGAAGGAAGACGAGGTGAACGCGCGGCTGAACGAGATCGTGAAGCGCGCGTTCGAGGAGACGTGGTCGACGCGTGCCGATCGCGCGACATCGATGCGCCTGGCTGCCTACGGCCTCGCAGTCCAGCGCGTCGCCGAGGCCACGGTCACGCGTGGCCTCTATCCCTGACGTCCGCTTCTTCCATGCGCAGGGCTGCAGCCTGTGTGACCGCGCTCGCGACGTCCTCGATCGCGTCGGAGTGCCCTACGAGAGCATCGACATCACCGGCGACGATTCGCTCGAGGAGCGCTACCGTGAGTGGCTGCCGGTCGTCGAGATCGACGGCGCCCGTGCGTTCGTCTACTACGTGGACGAGGCTGCGCTGCGCCGAAAGCTGTCACAAACGTAAGGGTTTGTGACAACCGAACGGCCGTCACGGAGCCTTCGGCACAATGACTTCGTGATGTTGCAAGGTTCCACAGGCGCCGGCGTCTCCGATCGTCTGACCGTTGGGGTTGCGGCCCGTCTCTCGCGCTACCTCCAGGTCCTCAGCCAGGCGCAGAAGATGGGCAAGGAGCGCATCTCCTCGCAGGAGATCGCCGACTACACGAACATCAACGCGACGCAGATCCGCCGCGACCTGTCGAACTTCGGGAAATTCGGCAAGCGTGGCGTCGGCTACTCGATCGACTCGCTGCTGTCGGAGATCCGCAAGATCCTGCGCACGCAGGGCCAGCACAACATCGCGCTCGTCGGCGCGGGCCGGCTCGGCCAGGCGATCACGAGCTCGCCGATCTTCGCCGAGCACGGCATCAACATCGCTGCGGTCTTCGACTCGAGCCCGACGGTGATCGGTTCGGACGTCGGGGGCATCCGCGTCGAGGACGAGCGTTCCCTCAAGGACGCGGTGCGAGACAAGAACATCGTCGTCGGCGTGCTCGCCGTGCCGGCCGTTGCCGCGCAGAAGGTCGCGGACGATCTCGTCGACGCGGGCGTGCGCATCATCTTCAACTACTCGGAAGCGCTCCTCGACGTCCCCGGCGAGGTGACCGTGCACACCTCGAACCCCGCGGTGGAGCTGCTGCACGCCCTGTACTTCCACCTCGCCTGAGTAGCCTCCGCTCGTGCGGATCCTGCTCTGGCACGGCTACCTCCTCGGCGGCACCGGCTCGAACGTCTACTCGCGTGCGCTCGCGCGCGAGTGGAGCAACGCCGGCCACGACGTCGTCGTGGTCTGTCAGGAACCCGCGCCCGAGCAGTACGACCTCGGCGGCGCGCAGGTGGTCAATGTCGACCTCCCCGGCCGTCTTCTGCCCGTGTTCGTCATGGACCGCTACGCGGGCCTCGAGCCGAAGTTCCTACAGGACTTCACCGACGCAGAGAAGAGCGCCTACGTCGACGCGAACGCAGCGACGCTGCGCGAGCTGCTTCCCGCCGACCTCGTGTTCGCGAACCACGTGCTGATGGGCGGCCCGGTCGGCACGGCGACCGGCGCACCGTTCCGGGTCAAGGCGCACGGCTCGGAGCTCGAGTACTCGATGCGCGGCCGCCCCGAGCTCGAGCGGTGGGGCGCCGAGGTGCTTGCCGGCGCGGACGCGACGTACGTCGGCTCGGCGCACATCCGCGAGGTGCTCGAGGACGTCGTCGGCCATGTCGAGCGCGTCCACGAAGTGCCGCCCGGCGTCGACATCGACCAGTTCACCCTCCGCCCGCGCGACGAGGCGTTCGCGGCGCTGATCGAGGAAGCGCGCAACGACCCGCCGAACCCGCGCAACGCGAACGAGCGCCTGCCCGACGACGGGAACGCGGCCCGCCTCGCGTTCCTCGCGGGCGACGAGCCGACCGTCGTCTACGTCGGGAAGCTGATCGAGCAGAAAGGGGTGCAGGTTCTGCTCGAGGCCATGGGCGGCGTCGACGCGCGTCTGGTCGTCGTCGGCTTCGGCCCTCGCCGCTCGGCGTTCGAGGCGATGGCGCCGCAGCGGACGCTCTTCACCGGCCCGCTCGAGCACCGTCACCTCGCGCAGCTGCTACCGCTCGCCGACGTGACGGTCGTCCCGTCGATCTTCCCCGAGGCGTTCGGCATGGTCGCCGCCGAAGCGGCCGCCGCGGGCTCGCCGCCGCTCGTCGCGCGCCATTCGGGCCTCGCCGAGGTCGCCGCCGGGCTCGAGGAGGAGTACCCGCGGCAGCTCAGGCACCTTGCCGCATTCGAGAGCGGGGACATCGAGGATCTGCAGACGAAGTTGCGCGAGCTCCTCGCGCTGTCGCGCGAGGATCGAACGGTGCTCCAGCAGGCCGCGCGGCGAGCCGTCGTCGAGCGGTGGTCGTGGGCCGGCGTCGCGCGCCGCCTCCTGCAACCGCACGGCTAGGCTCCCGCGACATGGGCGAGGAACAGAGAGGGACGTGGCAAGAGCTGCTCGCGCGCAACCGTGAAGCGTTCGAGTCGGGAACCGATCTGACGGTCGCCGTCGAAGAGGAGTTCGCGCTGCTCGACCCGGAGACGCTCGAGCTGACGAACCGCTTCGAATCGCTGAAAGAGGCTGCCGATCAGACGGACTTCGCCGATCATGTCGTCGGGGAGTTGATCGCCTCCGAGGTCGAGATCCGCACGGGTCGCTGCAACGGCTTCCAGGAAGCCGCGGCGACCATGCAGCAGCGCCGCTCGCAGATTCACGCGTTGGCGCGTGAGCAGCAGCTCGCGCTCGGCGCGACCGGCACGCACCCGTGGAGCCGCTGGCAGGACCAGCGAATCATCGACACGCCGCACTACCGGCGGAACGACGAGCTCCTGCGCTACGTCGTCTGGCGCAACAACACTTTCGGTCTCCATGTGCACGTCGGGATTGCCGGTGCCGATCGTGCGATCGCGGTGCACGACGCGCTCCGCAACTTCTTGCCCGAGGTGCTCGCGCTGTCGGCGAGCTCGCCTTTCGTCGAAGGCGTCAACTCCGGCTTGCACTCCGCGCGCACCGAGATCTTCACGCGCATGTTCCCGCGCTGCGGGATCCCGGACGCGTACGGCAGTTGGCAGACGTGGGAGGACTACGTCGCGTTCCTCTACCGCACCGGCTCGATCACCGAGCACACGCAGATCTGGTGGAGCGTGCGCCCGCACCTCGCGTATCCGACCGTCGAGATCCGCATCGCCGACGGCCAGCCCGACCTCGCCGAAGCACAGTCGCTCGCCGCCTTCTGTTACTCCCTCGCGGCACGCTGCGCGCGCGCACACGACGAGGGGGAGACGCTCCCCAGCCTGCCGCACCGTCTCCTCGAGGAGAACCTGTGGCGGGCGATTCGATGGGGCCTGTCCGGCGAGTTGCTCGACTTCGAGCGCGGCGAGTCGGTTCCGGCCCGGGCGCGTCTCGAGCAGCTCCTCGACTGGGTGGCGCCGGTCGCGGACGAGCTCGGCACGGGGCCGTACCTCGCGATCGCAGAACGCAACGCAGCGGAGCGGCAGATCGCGCGCTTCGACGAAGGCGCGACCCTCGAAGAGATCTACGCCGAGCAGGTGCGCGCCGGCCAGCCGATCGGTGGCTGACGACCTCGCCTCGGTCAGCGTCGAGGAGTTCCTCGTCTCGGTCGCGGCAGGCCTCACGAGCCTTGCGTACGCGAGGCTGGAGGCGAAGAGCCTCGGGGAGGCAAAGCAGGCGATCGACGCGCTCCAGAGCCTGCTTCCACACATCGGCGGCGAGTTCCACGCCGACCTGCAACAGGCCCTGACCGGCCTTCAGGTCGCCTTCGTGTCAGCTGGCTAGCCGCCGCTTGTGATACATAATCGCCCGCGCCGAAGCCCTTCGGCGCTTGACTTTGTGAGGGAGCAAAACTGATGGATTGGTTCAGTGACCATCCCGTGCTCCTCGGTCTCGTCGGTGCCGGCGTGGCCGTGGCGTACG
>JAICUZ010000081.1 GCA_025935595.1 Burkholderiales bacterium | reverse complement strand
GTGAAGACCGATGATCGAAGCCGTCGAGCTGACGAAGAACTACGGCCGAAAACGGGCGGTCGACGGTCTCTCGTTCACCGTCCGCCCGGGGATCGTCACCGGCTTTCTCGGCCCGAACGGGTCCGGGAAGTCGACCACCATGCGCTTGATCCTCGGCCTCGACCGTCCCGCCTCGGGTGATGTCACGGTCAACGGCAAGCACTACCGCGATCATCCTGCGCCGCTCCACGAGGTCGGGGCGCTGCTCGAGTCGCGGTCCGTGCACCCGGGTCGATCGGCGCGCAACCATCTGCTCGCACTCGCACAGACCCACGGCATCTCGCGCAAGCGCGTGGACGAGCTGATCGACCTGGTCGGCCTCCACGACGTCGCGAAGAAGCGCGCCGGCCAGTTCTCGCTCGGCATGGGCCAGCGACTGGGAATTGCCACTGCGCTGCTCGGCGACCCGTCGACGGTGATGCTCGACGAACCGGTCAACGGCCTCGACCCCGAGGGCATCCATTGGATGCGGAACCTCTTGAAGCGGCTCGCTGCGGAGGGACGGACGGTGTTCGTCTCGTCGCATCTGATGAGCGAGATGGCGCTCACCGCCGACCACCTGATCGTGATCGGACGCGGGAGGCTGATCGCGGATGTCCCGGTCGGTGAGTTCATCCAGGGTGCGGGGCGGAACGTCGTGCGCGTGCGGTCGCCGCAGGCGGCGGAGCTGCGTGACCTGCTCGTCGGGCCGGACGTGACGGTCACCGCCGCCGACGACGGCGCGCTCGAGGTGAGCGGGCTCACCGCGGAGCAGATCGGCGATCTCGCTGCGGAACGGCACCTCACCCTCCACGAGCTGACGCATCAGCAGGCCTCGCTCGAAGAGGCGTTCATGGAGCTGACGAGAGGAGACCTCGAGTACCACGCGGAGCTCCAGGAGATTCCGACGTGAGCGCCGTTGATGCGTTGCCGAGCCTCGCCCACGCGAGTCGCGTCACGCAGGCCCGCGTCGCGCTTTCCGAGTGGACGAAGATCCGTTCCGTCCGCTCGACGCTCTGGTCGTTGCTCGTTGCGGTGGTGTTGACGATCGGGCTGCCGATCCTGTTCTCGGCGGTGACGGCGTCGCACTGGGGCAGCCTGAGCCCGCACGAGCGCGCGGATCGCCACCCGCTCGAGATCGCGACCGCCGGCGTCAACCTTTCGCAGCTCCCGATCGCCGTGCTGGCCGTGCTCACGATCACCGCCGAGTACTCGACCGGAATGATCCGCGCCAGCTTCACCGCGACGCCGAAGCGGCTGCCGGTCCTGTGGGCAAAGCTCGGCGTGTTCGCGCTGCTCACCTTCGTGCTCGCGCTGCCCTCCGTGTTGATCGCGTTCTGGGCGAGCCAGGCGATTCTTCACAACCACCCGACGCTGCACGTGTCGCTCTCCGATCCCAGCGTCGCCCGCACCGTGATCGGTGGCGCGGTGTACCTCGTACTGATCGGGGTCTTCGCGATGGCGCTCGGGGCGATCGTGCGTAACACGGCGGGCGGGATCTCGGCCTTCGCGGCCATCTTCTTCGTCATTCCGCCGCTCCTCAACATCCTCCCGTCGAGCTGGAACCAGGCGATCAGCCCCTGGATCCCGGACTCGGCCGCGCGCGCGGTGTTCCAGCTGACCCACGACTCGGGCTCGCTCTCGCCCGGTCCCGGAGCGCTGCTCTTCGTCGGCTACTGCGCGGTCGCGATCGCGATCGCGGCGGTCCTGCTCGTCCGTCGCGACACCTAGATGATTGATTCCCAAGTGCGGCACCCGCGGCTGGGGGCCTGCACACGGCGCATCGCGGCCGCCTCGCTCGGCACCAAGGCCCACCGGCCTTGGCACCGGTCGAGTCGTCCACGCTGCTTGGTGCATGCCCTCCCCGCGAGCACCTGACTTAGGAATCAATCATCTAGCGCGGGGCGGGGCGCCGCAGCCCCCGCCCCGCGCTAGATCTCAGCCGGTGACGGGCAGGTCGTCGCCGGCACCCGCGCAGTAGCCGGCCCCGCCTGCGGAGTCGTTGCTCCAGAGGCTCTGCACCGGGTACTGCTTGCCGTCGTTGCCGGTGATGTTGTTCAGGCCGCCCGGAACCGTCGACGGCGGCGCGATGCCCTCGGTGTAGCCGACCCACGCGCACTTGTCGCCGTTCTCGTACGCGGCGTAGTCGTACCAACCGCCGAGGTTCACGCCGTCGATCACGTCCTCGGCGCCGGGATCCGTGATCGTCTCCTCGATCTCGTGCCCCATGACGATCGTGAACCCGTCGAGCCTGCCGGCGTAGAAGCCGGTGTTGACCGAGTTCTGGCCGCAGCCGCTGCCGCTGTTCAGGACGTACGGCATGTTCGTGAACGAGATGCCGGGCTGGACACCGGGGTAGTACTGCGGCTGCGTGTAGTCGTGCCACGCGCAGTAGCCGACGCCGCCGTTGAAGCCGGCCTCGTTGAACTTCTGCGGCTGCGCGACCACCACCTGCGAGTTCTTCAGGTCGGTGATCCCGAAGTGCGCGACTGCGCGCTGCGCCTCCTGCGCGAGCTCGAGACCGCTCACGTTGTCGTGGATCGGGTTCGTGTCGTCGTACCAGGCACCGCCGAACACGTTCGTCGGGTTCTGGATGTTGATGTTCTGGCCGTCGACCGTCTCGTAGTACTGCGTCTGGCTGCCTGCCCACGCGGTGCCGCCCATCGCCTTGATGAAGGCGGTCATGCGGGCCGCCGCCCCGTCGGGGTCGTTCGCGGGCATGCCGGGCGTCACATGGTCGAACGCACCGGGCTCGCCCCAGCCCCAGAAGACGATGTAGATCTTCGGGGTCACCTGCACGTGCCCGCCGAAGTACGCCATGTTCACCGGCGCCGGCTCGCCGGCGACCGGAGGGCCGGCCGGAGCGCAGCACACAGGCGGCGGCTGCAGCGCCGCGGCGCCGACGTGAGTGGTGTCCGGCATGTAGATCGGCTTGTGCGTGATCGTGTCGGCCGACGCGCCCGAGCCCACAGCGAGCAGAAGGGCGGCGACGGCGATCAGTGCTGCTCCGAGCTTCATCTCCACTCCTCTCACTTGGTGACGGCGAACGACCGTGTGGCGGTCGTCCCGGTGTCGAAGCCCTGGGCCGCCCGCGCGTAGACGGTGTGCGTGCCCACCGACGGCGTCGGCACCGCGACGCTCCAGGTCGTCCCGGAGAGCCGCGCCGGTACTGCGTTCGCGAACGTCGGGTCGTCGACCGAGACGTCGACCGACTGCCCGAAGCTCGCCGACCACGACGGCACGTCGGTGAACGACTTGCCGGAGTTGCCGATGAAGCCGCTGAACGCGTACGGGCCTTCGACGTGGACGCGCAGGTCGAGCCCGCTCAGATCGGCGCGATCGACCGTGCCGTTCGGCTGGATCGCGAACGCGACCGGGTACTCGGTCTGCGCCGGCGTGATGAGCACCTGCTCGGAGTCCGAGCCGACGGAGACGCCGTTGCCCTGGTAGAGCGCCTCGAGCGAGACGCTCATCGTGACGAGCCCGGTCCCCGCCGCGAGCGGGTCGGTGATCCCGAAGCTCTGCAGGTCGATCGTGCCGGTGACCGGACGCGAGCCGTCGAGGGTCAGCGGCATCCCGTCGCTCGACGGGTAGTCGACGAACGCGCCCTGGTCGGCCGTCCCGCCGACGCCGACGATCGAGAGGACGAGGCCGCAGCCGTCGCCTCCGTCGGTTCCCGAGGTGACGCTCAGGTGTGGGTTGTCGCTCGCCGTGCCGCAGCCGTCGCGGCGGAGGTAGAAGCGGGTCGCTTCGGCTGCGGGTGTCGCGAAGGCCGCGGTGCCCGCGAGTGCGACGTACGCGTTGTGGCGGGCCGAGATCTTCTGACCCGCGGTGGGGCTCGTGATCGTGGTGGCCGGTCCGCCTGCCGCGGTCGCGACGCCCGCGATCAGGGCAGCCGTCACCGCGAGCAGCCCGGCTGCCCGGAAGGACGTGCGCATGGTCGTCTCCTTACCTGCCGAGGACGCAGCCGTCCCCGGCAGCGTCGAAGGCCTCGTTGCTCCACATCGGCTGGACCGCGAACTGGTGATTGGCCAGCGTGATGTTCGACGTATTCGCCGCCCAGGCGCACTTGTCGCCGTTCTCACTGCCTTGGGCGTCGAGCCAACCGTCCTGCCAGGTCGCGATGTTGTCCGGGTCGGTGACCGCCTCGGAGTACTCGTGGCCCGTGACGATCGACCAGCCGTCGAAGATCCCGTTCCCGAACGCGTTCGACGTGGCGTTGACGAAGTGCATGCCGCACCCGCTCGTGCCCACACCCGGCCAGTTCGCGTTCTGCCAGGGGATGAACGCATACTGGATGCGGTACGGGTTGCCGAGACCGTCGACCGACGCGGTCTGCGAGTGGTAGCCGCAATAGACGGGCTGGCCGGTTGCGATCGGCCGGGGCGGGGTGAGGATGATGTAGGTCGCCTCCGGGTCGTAGCCGAAGTGCGCCGACGCGCGCATCGCCTCGGCGGCGATCGGATCGTCGACGAGGTTCTCGGCGAGGCCGAGCGTGACGATGTCGTCCGGCACCGGCGTCGGGTCGGTCCACACGCCTTTCAGCTGCTTCTTCGGGTTCGTGACGAACCCGGCGCCGCCGACGCACGAGGTCGAGCCGACGAGGGTCTGGTTGCAGTACTGCGTCTGGATGTTCGCCCACGGGCTGCCGCCGAGGTTCTGGAAGAAGGACGACAGGTAGTTCTGCAGCGTCTTCGACGCGTAGAGCTTCCCGTCGGTGTCGGCGGTCTGGAAGCCGCCGGCCCATTCCGTGCCCCACCAGACGAGGTAGACGGCGGGCTTCTGCTCGACGCCGATCGCGCCGGCGCCCGCGTTGCCGCCGTGCCAGATCAGGTCGTTCGACGCGGAGTCAGCCACAGTGCTCTGCCCGATCCCGAAGAAGACGTGCTTGGAGGAGGAGAGGATCGCGCCGGTGTCCGACGAGGCTGCGGTCGCGTCGAAGAGGACGACGACGGCGACGAGCGTGACGGCGAGCGCGAGAAGCATGCGGGTCACAGAGGACCTCCTGTCGAGGTGTCGAGGGGACGTCATCGGGCAGAATTCCCGGTGCCGTCCGTTACGAAACCACTCGCAGTGGTGACAATTGAACCGTGAATCAACCCGCTGAAACCACGCCCCTCCTGAACCTCGGCCTGACGAGCTACGAGGCGGGGGCGTACGTCGCTCTGACGCGGCGCGAGCGCGCGACCGGCGCGGAGGTCGCGCGGATCGCCGGCCTGCCGCGCCAGCGGATCTACGACGTCCTGAACGGTCTCGTCGACCGCGGGCTCGCGACCGTCGAGCCGGGGCGGCCGGCCCGGTACACGGCCGTCGCACCCGAGGAGGCGATCGGTCGACTGCTCGACGCGCGGCGCGCCGAGCTCGGCGAGATCGAGCGGGATGCGGCCCGGGCGGTCGCGCTCCTCACGCCCGCCTACCACGCGGGACGATCAGAGACCGACCCCCTCAACTACATCGACGTCCTGCGCGACCCGGCGGCGATCGGGAAGCGCTTCGCCGAGTTGCAGGCGTCGGCGGAACGCGAGCTGCTCATCTTCACGAAGCCGCCGTACGCGGTCGAGCCGGGCGAGAACGTCGAGGGGCTCGACCTTCTCTCACGCGGCGTCGTCGCGCGGAGCGTTTACGAGCGTTCCGTCTACGACAACCCGGCGGTCGTCGCGGCGGTCGGCCGGTTCATCGAGGTCGGCGAGCAGGCGCGCGTCGTCGAGCGCCTGCCGCTCAAGCTCGTGGTGATCGACGAGCGTGTCGCGCTCTTCACCATGGAGGATCCGGTCGCCGGCTCGACGGACCTGACGATCATGATCGTCGAGCACCCTGGGTTCGCGGGGCTCCTGAAGCTCGCGTTCGAGAATGCGTGGGAGGCAGGCGAGCCGTTCAGCTCGACGTGATCGACTCGCCTCGCGCAGCGAGGCCGACGCTGTGGAAGAACCGTCACACAGTTGACACGGAGCAGTCACTGACACGTCGCGGATGGCTCGCTTGAATGGAGTGCATGCACGCCGACGTCGACCAGCTGGACGACGAGTTCGTCTTCGAGCCGACCGCATGGGATTTCGCGGTGGCAATCGGGATCCGTGTCGAGCCCGAGAACGATCGGCTCGCGCTCGACGAGCTCGCCGACGCGATGCTCGTCTGGATGGAGGACGGGCCGCAGCTCGAGCGGCTGACGTCCGAGGCGATGAGCGTGCTGTGGACGCGCGAGCTCGCAGAGATGGTGCGGGAAGGGCTCGTGTCCCTGCACCGGCAGGACGAGTGGCGGAGCGGGGCGGAGGCGGCGCTCGCCGAGTTCGACCGCGACCCGCAACGAGCCGAAGTCGCGCGGGAGGTAGTGCGCCACCTTGCGCTCGACCTCTCGAACGAGGACATGCCGTTCCTGTTCTGCGTCCACTGTCTCGAGGAGCACCTCGGCAACTCGGCGCCGAAGGAGCGGAGGGCGATCGCCGTGCAGGCGGCGGTCCTCGCGCGTCGCGACGCTGCGGTTCCGCGGAACCACCTCGAGGCGCAGATCGCACGGCTCGGCCGGGCGGACGAACT
The DNA here is from genome assembly GCA_025935595.1 of Burkholderiales bacterium. Lineage (GTDB taxonomy): Bacteria > Actinomycetota > Thermoleophilia > Gaiellales > Gaiellaceae > PALSA-600. Next base: position 3,299 of record JAICUZ010000081.1, on the reverse strand, counting down.
CGGAACGAGGGAGCGCCGTGGCGCGGTCCGCAGGCGACTCGGCCGGCTCGCGACGTTCGGGCGCACGTCGGTGCCGAGGCTCGCGGCCGAGCTGCAGGACATCGCCGACGAACCGCTCCCGACCGATCCCGCCGAGGACGACGCCTGGCAGGTCGTGCTCGCTCACCTACTCGCGGAGGTCGCCATGCCCGAGCGCAACTGAGGCAGTCGATCTCTTCGGGAAGAACGGGCTACGCCGACGCCGGCCGTGCGTTGCGCTCGAACTTGTGCCAGCCCTGGTCGCCGCGGAGGTACCGCCACGTGCCCTTGAGCCGCGCCCAGACGATGAACGGCCGGTAGATCACGAGGTCGAGCGGGCCGAGCAGGATGAGGCGGACGAGGTCGCGCAGCGGATATGCACGCGACGTGCGGTCCTCGAGCAGCACCGCCGCAGAGGTCATCAAGCCGTTCATCAGCGCGAGCGCAGCAAGCGTGAGGAGTGCCGGTTCGACGTCGAGCGCCTGGAGCGCGACACTCGCCGCGAGCGCGAGCAGCGCGAGCAACTCGAAGACCGGCGCGATCACCTCCGAGAGGACGAAGAACGGCACACCGACGAAGCCGACGGCGCCGTAGCGGCGGCGGAACACCATCCGGCGATAGCTGATCACGGTCTCGAGGATGACGCGCTGCCACCGCTCGCGCTGCGCGATCAGCTTCTTCAGGGTGTCGGGGCCCTCGGTGACGCCGACCGTGTCGGGAAGCGAGACGATCTCGTACTCGCGGCCCTCGCGCCGGAAATGCTCGTGCACGCGGAACGTCAGCTCGATGTCCTCGCAGGTGAAGGTCGTGGAGAAGCCGCCGATCTCCTCGATCACGTCGCTGCGCCAGATCTGGAACGCGCCGACCGCGCAGAGCATCGTGTTGAGCCGCGTCCAGCCGAGGCGGTTGTTGAAGAACGAGCGCAGGTAGTCGCTGTGCTGGAACGCGAGGAAGGCGCGCTGGTCGAGCTTGGCCGGCTCGCCGTCGTCCGCCAGCGCCTCTTCCGGGCGCCCGCTGATCGCGATGTGCCCGGTCACGCCCACGATCCGCTGCGGGTCGGCGAGCGCGAGCCTCATCCCGTTCAGCAGGCAGGAGCGAGAGAGGATCGTGTCGCCGTCGACGCCGCAGATGTAGCGGTAGCGCGCGAGGTTGAGGCCGCAGTTGAGCGAGTCCGCCTTCCCGCCGTTCACCTTGTCGATCACGACCAGCTTCGGATGCGTGCGGCTCCGGTAGAGGCCGCGGATCGGCCCCGACTCGTAACGGCGGCGGTAGAAGTGCTCGATCGGCTCGAGATCGAACTCGCGTTGAAGCACCGCAAGCGTCTCGTCCGTCGAACCGTCGTTGACGACGATCACCTCGTACTCCGGGTAGTCGATCTCGACGAATGAGCGCGTCGACTGAGCGACGATGGGCGCCTCGTTGTAGACCGGCGCGATGATGCTGACGGGAATCGTCAGCGACGACGCGCGGATGCGGTCGAGGCTCTCGAAGGCGCGGCGCCGGCGGCGGAGCCGTTCCTCGAGCATCGAGTACGCGATCATCGAGCCGTACGCCCCGTACACGGTGACGACATAGCCGAGACAGAGGATCACGGTCCACTGCAAGAGGTCGCGAACGACATTCATCCGACGAGCTCCAGCGGCCGCGACTCGCGCCGAAAGGCGGACACGACCTCGCGCGCGCCGTCGCGCGCGAAGCCGTCCTCGTTCTCGAGCATTTCCGCCGCCGCTTCCAGGCCGCTCCCTCCGAGGAGGAACAGGCTCTCTTTCGCGGCGGCGCGCACCCACCAGCTCGTGTCTGCAAGCAGCGCGGCGACGACGTCGGCCAGGTCCTCGGCGCCCACCTCGCCGACCGCACGCGCTGCGTGCGACCGGACGAAGAACACCTCGTCGGTGAGCAGGGCGTGCAGGACGTCCTGGACGTCGGCGGCGTGTGTGGCGCCGAGCAGGCGCGCCGCCGCCGAGCGGACGGTGCCCGAGGGATCGGCCGAGCAGCGGACGGCCGCCGCCTTCACGCCGGGCTTGTCGGACGCCTCGCGGAGGAGCATCAAGGCCCAGTACCTGACCTCCGCCTCGGCATGATCGGCGAGGTCGATCAGGTCGGGCGCGAGCCGTCGTGCGCGCGGCGTCAGCTCGGTCGCGGTCCGTGAGCGCGGGTGCGAGCCGTCGACGAGGATCTCCAGGAGCAGGTTGTCGGCCGACGGGGTCTGCTGCTCGGACGCGATCGCGACGATCGCTGCCCGCAGTCCTCCGTCGGCGGTATCGAGGGCAGAGCGGAGCAGCCTGAACGCGAACGGCGAACCGCCCCGCGTCAGCACGCGCAAGGCGTGCGAGCGGTGCTGGCTCCGACCGTTGGCCAACCTGCGCAGGCGCGGCCGCTCGCGGGAGACGAGCTCGCGCGCCGCCTCCGCGGTTCCCGGCAACCAGTCTCCGTCGGCCGTGCGCCAGAGCCGTCGCCGCGACCAGCGCGAGGGATCAGCGCCGCCGACCAGCAGCTCCGCGTCGCGCCGGCGCAGCCGGATGAGCCGGTCGTGAGCGAGCCGTGCGCCGATCACCCACCCCGCGAGGGCGAGCCAGAGGGCGAGGAGCACGACGGTCGTGCTGAGGATGAGCCAGGTCGGAACCATCTCGGGGAGAGCCTCCGGCTGGTCATCGGCACGAAGCCCGAAGACCTTGACGCTAGGCGGGATTCGGCTCGTCGTCCGCGGCGGCGCGGTGGAGCGCAGGGGCACGCTTCGCGCCGTTCGCGATCCCGAGCGGATCGCGGGCGTCGCTCCACTCACCGATCGACACGCGGTCGCGGCCGGATGCCTTGGCGAGGTAGAGCCCGACGTCGGCGAGCTGGATCAGCTCCTGCAGTGACGGAGCCGCCGTCGAGTCGGTGACGCCGAAGCTCGCGGTGAACCGGACCTGCCCACCGTCGAGCGTCCGCGCCAGGTGCTCGCGGATCCGCCCCATCACCTCGACCGCCGCGACGGTGTCGGCGTCCGGCAGCGCGATGAGGAACTCCTCGCCGCCCCAGCGCGCGACGAGATCGTCGTCGCGCAGGACCTGGCGCACGACGTGCGAGAAGAGCCGCAGCGAGCGGTCGCCCTCCTCGTGACCGTGGGTGTCGTTCAACCGCTTGAAGTGGTCCAGGTCGGCAAGTGCGAGCGCGAACGGTCGGCCTTGGCGCAACAGGGCACGCAACTCGGTCTCGAGCGTCCTGCGGTTGATGAGGCCGGTGAGCCCGTCCGTCTGCGCCTGGAGTTGCGTCTTCTCGAATGCGCGGACGGTGCCGAT
>JAICUZ010000026.1 GCA_025935595.1 Burkholderiales bacterium | reverse complement strand
GCGCTCGCTGCGAGCGGGCCGAGCCGGACGATCCCTTCGACGCCGACGAACCGCGCGAGCAGGAGCGGCAACGTGGTGCGTCCGGGAGTCTGGAGGAGGACGAGGGCGAGGAAGAACTCGTTCCACGCCGTGATGAACGCAAACAACGCTGTGACGACGACTCCCGGTCCGAGGAGCGGTGCGATCACGGTTCGGAGGACGGTGAACCGGGAGGCGCCGTCGACCATCGCCGCCTCCTCGAGGTCGCGCGGAATCCCGCGCACGTAGCTCTGGAGCATCCAGAGGATGAACGGGAGCGTCCAGACGACGTAGACGAACACGAGGCCGACGAGCGAGTCCGTCAGGTGGAACGACCGCAGCAGCAGGAAGATCGGGATGATGATCAGGATCAGCGGGAACATCTGGCTGAGCAGGATCCAGCCGAGCCCGAGCTTCGAGATCAGGCCACGCTGACGTGCGAGCACGTACGCAGCAGGCAGACCGATCAGCGTCGTCAGGAGCGCCGTGAAGGTCGCGACCTTGGTCGAGTTCCAGGCGGCGTGCAGCAGGGTCACGCCGCCGATGCCGATTTCGCCGTGCAGTGCCTGGCCGTAGTTCTCGAACGTCCACTGCGACGGGATCAGATGCGGATGCAGCTCGACGAGCTCGCGCGGCCCCTTGAACGAGACCGAGAGCAGCCACAGGAGCGGGAACGCGAGGAAGAGCATGTAGAAGACGAGCGCGCCGTACTGGAGCGAGCGCGTTCTCCTGGCATGCGAGGAAACCACTAGGTCGCCTCCTTCAGGCGGCCGCGAATCGTGAAGACGAGGATGCAGGCGATCACGATCACCATCGCGTCACCGAGCGCTGCGGCGTAGCCAAACTCGCCGTACTTGAACGCCTCGTTGTACGCGAACAGCATCGGCAGCTCGGTTGCATGACCCGGCCCGCCGAGCGTCAGCACGTAGACGAGCCCGAACGAGTTGAAGTTCCAGATCAGGTCGAGCGTGGTGATCGCGAGGATCACGGGCCGAAGCTGCGGCAGCGTGATCGTCCAGAAGCGTCGCAATGCTCCTGCGCCGTCCACGGCCGCAGCCTCGTGCAGGTCGTCGGAGATGCTCTGCACGCCGGCGAGCAGAGCGACCGTCGTCTGCGGCATGCCGGCCCAAACGCCGACCACGATCACGGCAGGCAGCGCCCACGTGAAGTCGGAGAGCCAGTCGATGTTCGAGCCCGGCAGATGCCCGCGGTAGAGGAGCTCGTTGAGCACGCCGGCTTGCGGCTGGAAGACGAGCTTCCACATGATCCCGACGACGACCGGCGGCATCGCCCAGGGCACGAGCGCGAGCGAACGCGCGAGCCAGCGGAAGCGCAGCGGCTGCGACAGGAGGAGCGCGAGGCCGAGCGCGAGGCAGAACTGGACGAAAGTCACCGATCCCGCCCAGATCAGGCCGATCTTGAACGAGTTGACGAACAGGTCGTCGTGGATCAGCCGGTGGAAATTGTCGAGCCCGATGAAGTGCGTCTTCACGTCGAACCCGGCGCGCGAGTCGGTGAAGCCGAGGTAGATGCCGCGTGCGAGCGGCGCGACGCTGAGGACGACGATCGGGATCATCGCCGGGATCAGCAGCACGAAGGCCTCGCGGCCGGTGAGGGCCACGCCGGCGCGGTTCCTCGGTGCACGCCGGAGACCGAACGCGGTCACAGCACGGCCCCGCACGACTCGCGCACGACGAGCTTCGGCTCGACGGCCACCGTGCGGACACGGCGCTTCGGCTGGTCGATGCGCGCGAGGAGGAGCTCGGCGGCGACGCGCGCGCGCTCGGCTCCGCCGAGGTCGACGCTCGTGAGCGTCGGCGACGTCACGCGTGCCAGCGTGGTGTCGTCCATGCCGACGATCGCCACGTCGCGCGGCACTTCGAGACGGCGCTCGCGCAATGCGGCAAGTGCGCCGAACGCGATCAGGTCGTTCGCGCAGAAGACGGCGTCCGGCATCACCCGCTCGAGCAGGCGTTCGGCCGCCTCGCGCCCGGCGTCGATCGTGAAGTCGCTCCCGACCTCGACGAGCGTGTCGTCCCGGTCGAGGCCGCACTCCCGCAGGCCCTGCAGGTAGCCGCGGCGACGTGCACTGCCCGGTGCAGTGTGCTCGGGCCCGTTGACGAACGCGATCCGCCGCCGCCCGCAAGCGTGCAGGTGCTTGACCGCCTCGGTCGCGCCGTGGCTCGAGTTCGCGCGGACGGTGTCGATCTTCGTCCCCTCCGGCGGGTTCCCGAGCAGCGCGACCGGAACGGCCGCGCCCGCGATCGCATCCGCGTGCGCGCTCGTGAAGTCGATCGATACGAGAATGAGGCCGTCGACGTACCGCTGCTTCAGATCCTCGATGAAGCTCAGCTCGTCGGCGACGTCGGCGTCGGTCGAGTGGAGGATCAGTCGGCTGCCGCATTCGCGGGCGACCTGCGCGATCGAACCGACCATCGACGTGTACACCGGGTTCGCGACGTCCGGCATCGCGAACGCGATCTGGCCGGTGCGACGCAAGCGCAGCGTGCGCGCGGCCGCGTTCGGCACGTAGCCGACTGCAGCAGCCGCCTCCGTGACGCGCCGCAGCGTCTCGGGATTCGTCTTGATCCCGTTCAGGACGCGCGAAGCGGACGCCAGCGACACGTTCGCCAGCCGAGCGACGGTGGCGAGGGTGGGAGTGGCGTCTTGGAGGTCCTGCAAAGGATTTCTGAAAACGATTCTAGAGAACGTTTACAGCAGACCGAGAGTGCCATATGATCGGCGCCGCAGTCAAGACTGAACCGTCCCGAGACGAGGAGCCGGCGGTGGCGCAGATCACGCTCGACGAGGTGACCAAGGAGTACAGCGGCGGCGTCCGGGCCGTCGATGCGGTCGAGCTCGAGATCCAGAGCGGCGAGTTCCTCGTCCTCGTCGGGCCGTCCGGCTGCGGCAAGTCGACGCTCCTCCGCATGATCGCCGGCCTCGAAGAGGTGACTTCCGGCGCGATCACGATCGGCGGCCGCGAGGTGACGCATCTCTCGCCGCGCGACCGCGACATCGCGATGGTGTTCCAGAACTACGCGCTCTATCCGCATTACACCGTCGAGAAGAACCTCGCCTACGGGCTGCGCGTGCGCGGCACCCCGAAGGCCGAGATACACCGGCGTGTACAGGAGGTCGCGCAGATGCTCGGGCTCGAGCATCTGCTGCAGAGGCGTCCGAACGCCCTCTCCGGCGGCCAGCGCCAGCGCGTCGCGATGGGCCGCGCGATCGTGCGCGAGCCTGCAGCGTTCCTGATGGACGAGCCGCTCTCGAACCTCGACGCGAAGCTCCGGGTCGACATGCGCGCGCAGCTTGCGCGCCTGCACGCCGAGCTCGGTGTCACGACCGTCTACGTGACGCACGACCAGGTCGAGGCGATGACACTCGGACAGCGTGTTGCCGTCATGCGCGACGGCCGGCTCCAGCAGGTCGACTCACCGCAGAACCTCTATCGGCGACCGCAGAACCTCTTCGTCGCGGCGTTCATCGGCTCGCCGCCGATGAACCTCGTCGAGGCGGAGGTGGCCGACGGCGACGTCACGTTTGCCGGCATCCGCATCCCACTCGCAGACGGCGGCGCTCCGGCAGGCCGCGTGATCCTCGGGATCCGGCCGCAGGACTTGTCGCTCGCGCCGCCGGACGCAGCGGCCGCGTTCGACGTCGAGCCGGCCGTCGTCGAGGAGCTCGGGTCGGCGACGCATGCGATCTTCCCGGTCGAAGCGCCGCCCGTGGACACGGACGCGGTGCGCGCCGCGTCCGACGAGGGTGAGCGCGGCGTGCTGCTCGCGACCGACCAACGCGCGCTCTTCACCGCCGCGTTGCCGGAAGGCGCACCGGCGGTCGTCGGACAGCCGCTTCGCCTCGAAGTCGACTCTCGCCGCCTGCACTTCTTCGACGTCGATTCAGGCGCGCGGCTCGATCCACACGGCGCGCGCGAGGCCGAGCAGTTCGCCTGACGCTGTGAAGAGCGCGGTGACGGCGCCGTGCTTGCGCCCGTCGCTGCCGTTGTGCCGCGCGACGACGACGCACTCCTCACCCGCCTGCGGAACACGGTCGATCCGCGCGGCGAGGCGGCCGAGAACGACGGTCCCGCGTCCGGGCACCCCGGTGGCGTAGGCGCCGGGGCAGTCGAGCGCAGCCCACACGAACTCCGGGCCGACGGTGTCGTCGCGCGGCGTCCACGGCGCCGCGAACACCTCTCGATCCGCGACCGGGCCGGCATGGATGTGCAGCCCGTCGTCCCCGCGCGCGTAACCGCAGACGAAGCACTCCGGGAACGGCGACCCGAGGTCGGGCGTCGCCGCGGCGACGGCGTCGCCGAGCGCGACCGGATCCGGCACCGAGACGCCGAGCTCCGCTTCACGAAGGTCGGCGACCACCGCCTCGCCCGCGAGGATGCGCTCGCCGTCCAGCTCGAGCGGCGTGTCGAGCGGCGGCGGGAGACGCAGCGTCACTTCGACCACGTCGCCCCCGTGCGCGAGCGCGAACAGGCCGGACGAGTAGCCGCCGTTGCCCGAGTCTTTCGGGCCGCGAAAACGGCGGTCGATCACGATGGCCATACTGGGCCATCGTATGCAGGCCAACGCGCTCCGACTCTGGTTGATCGGCGTCCTCGCGGTCGCGGCGGTCGTGAGCGTCGTCGCAAACAAGGCGAACTCACCGTGGATCGGCTGGGTGAGCTTCGTGCTGTTCCTGTGCGGGGTCGTCCTGTACTTCCAGTGGCGCCGCACCGCCCGCGCAGAGCGTCGTGGTAGAGTTTTCGACCGAGAGGCGAAAACCGATGAGACTGGCGCTCGCTCAGATCAATAGCGTCGTCGGCGACGTCGACGGCAACGCAGACCGCATCGTCGAGTGGCTCGGCCGCGCCCGCGACGCAAACGCCGACCTCGTCCTGTTCCCGGAGCTCTGCGTCACCGGCTACCCCGCCGAAGATCTGCTCCTGCGCCCCGGCTTCGTGCGCGCCGCGCGCCGCGCGGTCGACGAGATCGCGAAGGCGACGCACGGCGTGACGGCACTCGTAGGCGCACCGCACCTCGACACGGACCTCTTCAACGCATGCTTCGTGCTCGCGCACGGCGAGGTGCGCTGCGTCTACCGCAAGCGGTTCCTGCCGAACTACGGCGTCTTCGACGAGGACCGCTACTTCGCACCCGGCGACGACCTCGTTCTCCTCCGCTTCGGCGACGTGATCGTCGGCCCGACGATCTGCGAGGACGTGTGGCAACCGGGGCCGCCCGCGACCGATCTCGCCCTCGCCGGTGCACAGCTGATCGCGAACATCTCCGCGTCTCCGTTCCACATCGGGAAGGACCGTGAGCGCGAGGAGATGCTGAGGGTGCGCGCGCGCGACAACTCGTGCTTCTTCGCGCTCTGTAACGCGGTCGGAGGGCAGGACGAGTTGATCTTCGACGGCAACTCGGTGGTGCTCGACGACGAAGGCGAGATCCTGGCCCGCGCCGCCGGGTTCGAGGAGGAACTGCTCGTCGTCGACGTCGACCCCGTTGCAGCGATCGGCCGCCGGCTCCGCGATGTGCGGCGCCGCTCGCTCGCGCGCGCCTGGGAGCACGTCGAGGCGACGAGCGTGGAGCTCGCGCCGCCACGTAAGCAGGCGGAGGCTGCGCACCCGGCTCCTGCCGAGCAGCTCGGCGAGCTCGAGCAAATGCGGCTCGCACTGGAGCTCGGCCTGCGCGACTACGTCGTCAAGAACGGCTTCGACGACGTCGTGGTCGCAATCTCCGGCGGCATCGACTCCGCGCTCACCGCGGCGTTGTGCGTCGAGGCACTCGGCCCCGGCCGCGTGCACGGCGTGTCGATGCCCTCTCGCTATTCGTCGGAGGGGACGCGCGGCGACGCGCGGCGGCTCGCCGAGAGCCTCGGGATCGACTTCCGCGAGGTTGCGATCGAACCTGTTGTCGAGGCCTTCACCGCGGCGCTCGCGCCGTCGTTCGAGGGGCGCGAGACCGATCTCACCGAGGAGAACCTGCAGGCGCGCGTCCGCGGCACGCTGCTGATGGCGCTGTCGAACAAGTTCGGCTGGCTCGTGATCGCGACCGGCAACAAGTCGGAGCTGTCGGTCGGGTACTCGACGCTCTACGGCGACCTCGCGGGTGGGTTCGCGCTGATCAAGGACGTCTACAAGACGGACGTCTTCCGCCTGTCGAGATGGCTGAACGAACGGGCGGGCCGTGAGCTGATCCCCGTTTCGATCATCGAGCGCGCGCCCAGTGCGGAGCTGCGGGCCGAGCAGCTCGACGAGGACTCGCTGCCGCCCTACCCGAAACTGGATGCGGTGCTCGAGGCGTTCGTCGAGCTCGACCGTTCGCGCGAGGAGCTGTCACAGGACGGCTTCGATCCCGAGGTCGTCGAGCGCGCGCTCGCGATGGTCGACCGGGCCGAGTACAAGCGCCGTCAGGCGCCCCCGGGCGTGAAGCTCCGGCCGAAGGCGTTCGGTCGCGACCGCCGCACGCCGATCACCAACCGGTGGCCCGGCTGAGAAACGCCGGCCGCACTGGCCGAAAGTACCCAGCCAGGCACCGCGACACCTTCGTGCCGGCATCGTCGACGAAGAGCAACTTTCCCTGCAGATCCGAGATGACCGTCGAGCCACGTCCGGTGCCAGGCACCATCGGCGAGCCGACTAGGTGAGGCGCTGCAGCACGACGCCGAGGATCGGGAGAGTGAGCGTGAGCGAATAGCTGATCCACCCCACGACGACGAGCGTCGGACGCGTCGGCTGGTTGCCGCCCGCGCGCGCCTCGGCCTGGACACGCGGGCCGTAGACGAAGTTGTGGAGGTACGACGCGACGAGCAGCGCGACGAACACCGCCGCCTTGACCGCGAGCACGACCTTGAACGACGTCGTCGACTCCCAGTCGCGCGCGGCGAGGACGACTCCTGTGACCGCGGCGACGAGAAGCGCGCCGTAGCCGATCGGGCGCCAGCGGAGCCCGAGCTCCTTCATCGCGCGGCCGCGCGGCTCGCCGTCCAGCGTGCGGATCGCCGGCACGCCGACGAAGACGAGCGCGGTCGACCCGCCGAACCAGACCCCGGCCGCGAGCAGATGGACGGTGACGAAGACGGCGGTCACTCAGGTCAGCCTACGCACCCGCTCCGGTAGGTCGGGCGGCGCGAACCGCTCCGTCGAGGATGAGAGCTCGCCTGCGCTCCACCAGCGGACATCGGCGACCCCCTCGGGGTCGAGATCGATCGTCGGCGCCGGCTCGTGGGCGTGCACACGGACGAGGTAGGTCGCGTTGTGCTGGTGATAGAGAACCTTCGCCCACGGAAACCGGCCGACGTGCTCGTAGAGCAGCGGGCCGATCTCGAAGTCCTCGAGCCCGATCTCCTCCCGCAGCTCACGCCGCAGGGCTGCCTCGTGGCTCTCGCCGGGATCGATGCCGCCTCCCGGTGACCCCCACCACGTGCGGTCGCCGATCGGGCGGCGGAACTGGACGAGGAGCACGCGGTCGTCGGCGTCGAGCACGAGCGCGCGAACCGCCTGCCGTTCCACAGGCACGAGCCAGTCCCGCAGCTCTGCGAACCAGCGCAGCCGCTCCGCATACGACACCGCGGCGTTCGCGGGCGAGGTCGATGGAAGGACGAAGAGGCCCGTGCGCCCGATCACGCGCTCCTGCGGCCCGAGCTCCGGTCGTTCGTTCCAGAGCCCGCGGTACGCCTCCTTGCCGACGAACGCGACCGCGCGCGGGGAGACCGCCTCGATGCGCGCCTCGAACTCGGCCTGATCGAAGTCGCCGCGGCGGAGGTCGCCCGATCCGGGTGTCGTCCGGTACGCGGCGTTCGTCAGCCCGTAGCCGAGCTCCGGCAACGCATGCTGCTGCTCGGGTTCGTAGAGGCGGGGTGTGAAGCCCGCGTCGTGGAGCAGCCGCCAGAAGTCGTTGCGCGGGTTCGCGAAGTGCGCGGCCGCAGCGGCGGACACGCGGCCCGGGTTGATCCCGCAGAAGACGCACGCGAGACCTGGGACGAGGACGTCGGGGACGGCGCTAGGAGTGCGTGCCACGCGGCCGACAGCGTGGCACGCGCTGCGTCCACGTCGCCGTGCAAACCCACGAGCTCGGCAATGGCGCCACCGGGCGCCGCAGCGTCGCGGCCGGCGGGCGGCGGTGCGACGTCCAGGTCCGGCAGGTGCGCGTCACGCGGCTCTCAGCCTCATGGCCCGCACCCTAGGACCCGGACCGGACGGATAGCGTTACGGCAATGGCGGTCGCCGCGAAGACGTTGGAATACGCCGTCGAGCTCGACGAAGGCGGCCACTTCACGGTTCCCGGCGGCGGTCAGTTCGTGACGCCGGAGGGCTGGAGCGCCGACCATCTCCTGCTCGCAGCGCTCGTGCGCTGCTCGATCGACAGCTTCGTCTATCACGCGCGCCGCGCCGGCCACACGGTCGCGGGCACCGGCTCGGCGCACGGCACGATCACGAAGTCCGGCGACGACGGGCGCTATCGCTTCGTCGCGATCGAGGTGCGGCTGGACGTGCAGCTCACACCGCGCGCGGTCGATCCGGCGCCGCTGATCATGAAGGCCGAGCGCGACTGCTTCGTCGGCGCCTCCCTGACAGTGAAGCCGGAGTACGAGTGGCACGTGTCCTGACGACGATCGACGCCGTGCGCGCGCAGTTCAGCGCACTTCAACGCAACCTCGTGTTCTTCGACGCTCCGGGCGGCACACAGGTGCCCGACTCGGTAATCGGTGCGATCGCCGGCTACCTGCGCGACGAGAACGCCAACCTCGGCGGGCCGTTCGAGACGTCCCGGCTCTCCGACGCGCTCGTCGCACGCGCGCATGCGACGGCGGGAGCATTCCTCAACGCGACCGTCGACGAGGTCGTGTTCGGCGCGAACATGACCACACTCAACTTCGCGCTCTCGCGCGCAGCCTCACGGGATTGGAACGACGGCGACGAGATCGTCTGCACACAGCTCGACCACGACGGCAACATCGCACCGTGGCTCGAGCTCGCACACGACCGCGGCTTCAAGGTCAACCTCGCCCGCGTCGACGACGAGTGCCGTATCGACCTCGACCATCTGCGGTCGCTCGTCAACGAGCGCACGCGGATCGTCGCGTACCCGTTCGCCGCGAACTCCGTCGGCACGGTCACCCCGGTCGCGGAGATCGCTGCGATTGCGCACGACGCGGGCGCGCTCGCCTGGGTCGACGCGGTGCACTACGGCCCGCACGGGCCGATCGACGTGGCCGAGGCCGACGCAGACGTGCTCCTCTGCTCGCCGTACAAGTTCTACGGGCCGCATCTCGGGCTCGCCTTCGCTCGCCGGGAGCTGCTCGAGTCCTGGCGGCCGTACAAGGTGCGCCCGGCGGACCCGTTCCCGGTGAGCAACCGGTACGAGACGGGGACGCTCGCGCACGAGCTGCTCGCCGGCTTCGTCGCGGCGGTGGAGTACCTGGACGATGTCGGCTGGGACTTCGTCCTCGAGCACGAGCGCGAGCTCGGACAGCAGTTCCTGGACGGGCTACCCGCCGGATGGACCCTGCACGGTGTGCCGACGATGGACGGACGCGTGCCGACGTTCGCACTCACCCATCACTCGCTCACGCCCGAGGAGGCTGCGACACGCCTCGGCGAGCGCGGATTCGCCGTGTGGCACGGCAACTACTACGCGGTCGAGATCATGAAGCGGCTCGGGCTGCCCGACGGCGCGGTGCGCGTCGGGATCGTCCACTACAACACCGTTAAGGAAGTCGAACGTCTGCTGGACGCTCTCGCCGCGCTCGGCGGTTGAACGTATCCAAGCGAACGATCACGATCAGCGAATGGACGCCGCGGCGGTCGTCGGACGCGAGCGCGAGCTCGACCAGCTCGACGCCTTCGTCCGCGGAGCGACAGAACACCAGACGTTCGTCCTCGTGGGCGCCCCGGGGATCGGCAAGACGACACTCTGGGAGGTTGCGCTCGCCCGCGCACGCGCCGCAGGCGTGCGCGTCGTCTCCACCCGAGGCGGGGCGGCGGAGGCAAAGCTCTCCCTCACCGGCGTCTTCGACCTGATCGAGCCGGTCGCGGACGAGGTCTTGCCCAGGCTCCCGGAGCCTCAGCGGGCAGCCATCGAGGCGACGCTTCTCCGCGCCGAGGCACAGGGCCGTCGTCCCGGACGGCGCACACTCGCCACCGCACTGCTGAACGCTCTTCGCACGCTCGCGAGCTCGGGGCCGGTGCTCGTCGCCGTCGAAGACGCACAGTGGGTGGACGAGTCATCGCAGGAGGCGCTCGCATTCGCGATCCGTCGGCTCGCGGGAGCCGACGTGCGGATGCTGGTCACGACGCGCACAACCGCAAGCTCGGTCATCACCGACGTGGCCGCACGCGAAGACCCTCTACGGCTCGAGCTCGCCGGGCTGAGCCTCGGCGCCACCCGCCGACTACTTGCCGAGCGGATCGGGATCACGTTGCCACGGCGCGTCTTGGTCGCGGTCCACACCGCAGCGAAAGGGAACCCGCTGTTCGCACTCGAGATCGGCCGAGACGTCGCAGAACGCCGGCTGACGGCCGCCAACGAGCCGCTGCCGATCTCGGAGGACGTCGCTTCGCTCGTGAGCGGACGCGTGGCCTCCCTTCCCGAGAAGACTCGGGAGCTGCTGCTCGCAGCCGCCCTGAGTGCGCAGCCGCATGCCGAGCAGCTCCGCATGCTCCTCGGTCGCCCGCTCGAAGACGACATCGAGCCTGCCGAGCGTGAAGGAGTCGCCTTCCTTCGCGGGGAGCGGGTCGCTTTTGCCCACCCGCTTCACGCAGCAGCGGTCGTCGACGCCGCGACGTCGGCCGAGCGCCGGCGGATGCACGAGCGCCTTGCCGACGTGGTCGAGGCGCTCGAGGAACGCGGCCGCCACCTCGCCCTGGCGGTCGTCGGGCGCGACGAGCATGCGGCGACGACCGTGCACGCAGCGGCCCGAGAGGCGCTCGCCCGCGGCGCGATCATCGCCGCCACCGAACTGGCGGAGCTCGCCGTCGGACTCGGTCACGAGACCTCGCCGGACCATCCGCGACGACTTCTCGATCTCGCCGCTTTTCTCCGCCTGGCCGGCGAGCCGGCGCGCGGCCACGAGGTCCTTGCCGGCGCCGCAGGGTGGACCGGCTGGCCGCCGGAGCTGGAGGCGCGGGGTCGAGCCCAGCTCTTGCTCGCGACCTACTGGTCGAACGGTGCGACGAGCGCAGTCGAACTGGGTGAGAACATGCTTCAGCACGATCGTCTGGAAGACGAGGTGCGAGCGGCCGTCCTCACCTACCTCGGGGGCTGCTGCGAGTTCGACCTCGACCGGTCGTCGGGCTATATCGCGGGTGCTCTCGCGCTCCTGGAGCAACCGGGGGCGAACCCGGATCCGGGCACGCTCGCTCACGCCCTTGCGATCCGCGTCCGGAACGGCGTCGTGATGGGCGACGGGCTCGACTCGACTCTGCTCGAACGCGTCGCAACACTCGATGCGCAACTCCCGCCGGAGCGGTTCGCAACGGAAGCGATGTCGCCGTACCTCGCCGTCCTGCACAAGCACGTCGACGACCTCACCACATCGCGGGAACGACTCCAGTCGTTGCTCGACGAGGCCGTCGACACCGGGAACGAGGTCGGCGAGATGGTCGCCCGGATGCACCTGGCACTCACCGAGTTGTGGGCCGGAGACCTCGCGGCGGCGGCGGCGCACCTGGACGCGGTGGACGACCTGGTCGAGGAGCACGGGTCGCGGAACGTGTTCATTCGTTCCGGGCGCGCACTCGTGGCGGCGCACCAGGGTGACGAAGCCACCGTCCGTCGCCTCGTCGCGCTGCTCGAGGCCGAGCACGGCCCCGCAGGCACCGAGGTGTACGGCATCTACCTGGCTGCCGGTGTCGGCCTGCTCGAGTTGTCCCTCGGACGGACGGAACAAGCCGACACCACCTTTCGGAAGCTGCTCGACGTCCTCGAGGGAGGCGGCCATCGCGAACCCGGCATGTTCCGGGTGCACGCGAACGCAGGCGAAGCAGCGGTCGCCGCCGGTGACCTCGAGCGGGCAGAAGCCATCGCCGGCGTGCTCGCCGCGCACGCGGCTCGGACGGCGCACGGTTGGAGCCGTGCATCGAGCGAGCGTGTGCTCGCCCTGGTCGCCGCGGCGCGCGGAGACATGGAGTCCGCCGTCGAGCATGCGAAGCGCGCCCGCGACGGCTACGACGCGCTCGGCATGCCGCTCGAGCGCGCGCGGGCCGTGCTCGTCCTGGGGCTCATCGAGCGCCGGGCACGGCGGCGAGCCCATGCACGCGAGCTCCTCGACGAGGCTGCCGCCGAGTTCGACCGGCTCGGCGCAAAGCTCTGGGCGGAGCGAGCACGCGCTGAGCTCGGACGCATCAGCGGCCGCTCTCGTCGCAATGCACGGGAGTTGACACCGGCCGAAGAGCGCGTTGTCGAGCTTGCCGCCGCGGGCTTCCCGAACAAGGAGATCGCGAGCCGGCTGTTCGTGACCGTCCATACCGTCGAGCTTCACCTGTCACACGCCTACGCGAAGCTCGGCATCCGGTCGCGTTCCCAGCTCGCGGCACATCGCGCGACCGCCAAAGATTGAAGGTTCTCGGTATTTCACTCCGACGCGGCGCTCCGTACCGTCGGGCGCAATGGCCGAGTTCCTCGTCGAGCTCTACCTCGCTCGCCCGGAGGGAGACGCGATCGCCGAGCTTGCACGCACCGCGGCGGAAGCTGTCGCCCGCTCCGGTGGCCCTGTTCGCTACCTGAGCTCCATCTTCGTGCCGGAGGACGAGACGTTCTTCCTCCTCTA
Source organism: Burkholderiales bacterium (assembly GCA_025935595.1). GTDB lineage: Bacteria > Actinomycetota > Thermoleophilia > Gaiellales > Gaiellaceae > PALSA-600. The sequence continues at coordinate 2,520 of JAICUZ010000026.1, read as the reverse complement.
CGAGGCGAACACGCTCGAGGACGTGCGGCAGGCCGTGGCCTGGGCGGGATTCGAGTTCGAGCGGATCGCTCTCGCCCAGGCGACCAGCGCAGTCAAAGATTGAGGGTTTCCGTGGTTTCGCCGCACGGAGCCCGAACGTAGCTTCGAACGCGACGCAGTACCCCTTGAGCGAAGGAGGAGAACCATGAATCGCAAGGCTTTGCTCGCCCTCGCCGGTGCCGTCGCGTCGCTGCTTTCCACTGCCGCCGTCGCGGCTGCAGGGAACGGCGGCCTCAGCGATGCGCGCGCCGGCACCGCGCAGTTCCACCGGATCGACGCCGCGAACGGCGCCGGGTACACGGTCGAGGTGATCGATCTCAACAACCTCGCGTGCATCGACGACATCGAGCACCACACCGGTGGCATGGGCATCCACTTCCTGAACCCGGGGCTCCTCGACGGTCAGGTCGACGCGGCGACGCCGGAGCTCGTCATCTACGAGCCCACCAAGAACGGCGGCATGCGGCTCGTTGCCGTCGAGTATCTGACGCTCAAGGCGGTATGGGATGCGGCTCACGGCGGACCGAACGCGGCGCCGCCTTCGTTGTTCGGCACGCCGTTCGAGCTCGTACCCGCAGGCAACCGCTACGGGCTGCCCGACTTCTACGAGCTTCACGCGTGGATCTGGAAGGAGAACCCACTGGGGATGCACAACGACTGGAACCCGACGGTCACCTGCGCGGCCGCGTAGTCGGGTTCTTCAGCCGGGGTAGGGCTCGCCGCCGGCTTCGGCCCAAGGCGAGCCCGCCGTCCGGCGAATCGGGTCCGGGTCGATCCCCCGCGTCTCGGCGACGGCGAGCGTCAGCAGGTGGAAGTAGACGACGTCAACGACCGGATGCACCGTCGGGATCAGGTCGACGCGGCAGCCGAGCGTCTCCAGTGCCGTGACTGCGTCGTCGGCCCGCACCGACGCACGCCCCTCCCCTTGCAGCACGTACGCGCGCACGGACTCGTCGACTGCAGCAAGATGCCCGTGCAGGATCTGCTCGGTCTGATACGCGGACGCGTCGACCCACGCGCCTTCGCGCAGCTTCAAAGCCGCCTCCTGCGCCGTCGGCCAGTCGCGGCCCGCGCCGACGACGAGGACGCGCGCCTCCTCGAACGGCTCGACCGTCTGCTCGAGCGCCTGCTCGACCGCGGCCGGGAGCTCCGAGATGTCGTCGCCGTGCAGCGCCGCGATCGCGGCCACCGCGGACGTGTAGCTCGCGGTGTGGCACCACGAGCGCTCGATCTCCGGGGTGCAGACGATCACCTCGTCGACCTGCTGCGCGAGCTCCGAGTCCGGGTTGCCCGTGACGAGCCAGACGTCGCCGCCGAACATGCGCTCGGCCTCGATCGTCAACTCGGTCCCGCCTTCGTGCGAGACGCACACCATGACGTCGGCGCGCGGCGGCCGCAGCACCGCCTCGAGCGCCTGCACCGCGAAGCCGCCGGTCTGTGCGGCGTGGAACGACGTGCCGCAGCCCGTGTGGACGACAACGGCGTCCGCGGGAAGTCGCTTGTCGGTCGGAACCCGGCGCAACCAGTCGGGTTGCGCGGCCACCGCGCGTCTCGTCTCGCCCGCCATAGATGTGTCTATACCATCGCCGCGGTGCCCGTCCGCGCGTTTCTCTTCGATTTCGACGGGCTGATCCTCGATACCGAGACCGCGTCGCGCGCCGGCTGGCAGTGGCTGTACCGCGAGCTCGGCCAGGAGCTGCCGCCCGAGAAGTGGGCGCTCATGGTCGGCACGGTGGACGGCTGGGACATCTGGGGTCACCTCGAAGGGCTGGTCGGGCCGCTCGACCGTGCGTCGTGGAACGAGAAGCGCTACGCGCACGAGGTGACGCTGCTCGAGGTGGAGGAGCTGCGTCCCGGCATCGCCGACTACTTGTCCTTCGCCGAGGAGCACGGAGTGAAGCGCGCGATCGTGTCGAGCGCGTCGCGACGGTGGATCGACATGCACCTCGAGCGGCTCGAGCGCGCCGTCGGCTGGGACGCGATCGTCACCGCAGACCACGACCCGGCGCGGGCGAAGCCGCAGCCGACGCTCTACCTCGAGGCGCTCGACGAGCTCGGCGTCGCGGCCGGAGAAGCGGTGGCGTTCGAGGATTCGCCGAACGGCGCGAGCGCGGCGAAGGCGGCGGGCGTCTACGTCGTCGGGATCCCGAACGCGGTCACGGCCGACCTCGGCCTGGACGAGTCCGCCGACCTCGTGCTCGACTCGCTCGCCGACCTCGAACCACGCGAGCTCGTGGCGAGGCTCGCATGACATGGACGATCCGCGAACACGTTCGCTTCCGTGATTGCGACGCCATGGGGCATGTGAACAACGCGGTGTTCTCGACCTACCTCGAGCAGGCGCGGATCGCGGCTCTCGGCGGGCTCGATGCGTTCATCCTGGCGCGGGTCGAGATCGACTTCCGTGCCGAGTTGCGCGCCGGCGAGGAGATCGAGGTGCGCAGCCGCTGCACCCGGATCGGGACGAAGAGCTTCGACCTC
>JAICUZ010000333.1 GCA_025935595.1 Burkholderiales bacterium | reverse complement strand
GTGACGCGTGGCGCGCCGCGGGGCACGGGCGCGAGCCACGCGTCTCGGTCAGCCGCAGCGTCATCCCGATTACGACCGACCTCGACCGTCAGCTGTTCGGCCGCGACGCGAACGAGGATCAGGTCGGCTGGCTCGACGGCGCGATCTCGCGTTTCGGCCGGACGTACAGCGGCGAGCCCGACCGGATCGCCGACGAGCTGGCACAGGACGCGGCCGTCGTGGCTGCCGACACGGTGCTCCTCACGGTCCCGAACCAGCTCGGCGTCGACTACAACGCGCGCCTGCTCGGCACGATCGTCGAGCACATCGCGCCCGCGATCGGCTGGGTCGACGCTAGGGCTGCGGCGTCTGAAGACGCTTGAGCGCCGCGATCAGCTCGGCGGTCAGGTCCCTGCCCGCCAGCTCCTCGATCGCGTCGATCCGCTCGTCGTCCTTCGCTCCCTCGAGCGCGCCTTCGATCCGCGCCCAGCCCTCCTCGGGCGGCAGAGCGGGAAACAGCAGCCGCCGCACCTGGTCCAGCTCCGGGGTACGACGCTCGGCCACAGACGGACTCTCCTACCGCTGCCCGGCCGCGACATCGGACCTTCGCCCCACCGGAGCAGGCCGTCGGTCCGGTCCCTCAGCGATAGTTGGCCGGTGCGTCCCGACCGGCTGATCGCGTTCACCGACGGCGTGATCGCGATCCTGATCACGATCCTCGTCCTCGAGCTGCGACCTCCCGCCGGCGAGCACTTCGGCGACATCCTCGACGAGAAGGGCCGGCTGCTCGCCTACCTGCTGACGTTCGTGTTCGTCGCGATCTACTGGGTGAACCACCATCACCTGCTGCAGGTCGTGAGCCGGATCGACGGCCGCGCGCTCTGGGCGAACATCGGGCTCCTCTTCTGCCTCTCGCTGACACCGGTCGCGACCGACTGGCTCGGCGAGACCGGCGTGAAGAACGGGCCGGCGGCGGCGTACGCGCTCGTCTTGATCGGCTGCGCGGTCGCGTACACGCTCTTCACGTTGTCGCTGCTCGCGCTGCACGAATCGGAGTCGCAGCTTCATCGCGCGATCGGCGACGACCGCAAGGGCAGGCTGTCGCTGGCGTTGTACGTCGTCGCGTTCATCCTCGCCTGGCTCGAACCGTGGGTGTCGGTCGGGATCTTCGTCACCGTCGCACTGATCTGGATCATCCCGGACCGGCGCATCACGCGGACGCTCGACACCTTGTAGTCGGTTGTAGTCGGTTCCGGTGTTTGTCGTGCGTCGGCGCGGTCGAGAGAAGGAGAAATGCGCACATTCACAGGAGGTGGGGTCATGAAGGATTCCCTCGACCAGATGACGGACTCACTGAGCGAGCTCGCCGGCCAGCTCAAGCGGGTCGCTGCCCGGATCGACAGGCGACCGAGCCACAAGCTCCGGAACTCGCTGCTCGTGCTCGGCGGAGCCGGTGTCGCCGCGGCGTCGGCCGTGGCGTGGTGGCGTCGCAGCCGGAACGACTCGACGAGCAACGCCCCGACCCAGACGAGCGTCGACGCGGAGATCGAGGTCGGCGTGCCCGTCACGACCGCGTACAACCAATGGACGCAGTTCGAGGAGTTCCCGCAGTTCATGGAGGGCGTCGACCACGTCAAGCAGCTCGACGACACGCTCCTGCACTGGGCCGCGACCGTGTCCGGCCGTCACGCCGAATGGAAGGCGAAGATCGTCGAGCAGCAGCCCGACCGCCGCATCACGTGGGAGTCGGTGGACGGAAAGCACACGCGCGGCACCGTCAGCTTTGAGCCTGCAGGCCCGGAACGCAGCCGCGTTCGCCTCGAGATGAGCTACCGGCCGGACGGAACGGCCGAGCGCGTCGGCTCGGCGATCGGGCTCGACAGCCGGCGGATCCAATCCGACCTGGCCCGGTTCCGCGACCTCGTCGAGGCGCGGCAGGCGGCGAGCGGCGCGTGGCGCGGCGAGATCGAGGACGGCGTCGCGAAGAAGTAGGCCGTAACCGCAGGGCGTCCCTCTCCGTTCTCTCCACGTGAAGAAAGGAGATAGCTGATGCCCCTGCTCTGGATCATCGTCCTGCTGCTGGTCATCCTTGCGATCGGCGGCGGCGTCGCAGTCAGCAACTTGCTCTGGCTGCTTCTGATCGTCGCGTTGATCGTGGCCGTGGTCGGCCTCGTCTCAGGCCGACGGGCGGTCTGACGGCAGGCGGCGGGCGGGGCTCGGCCCCGCCCGCTCGCCGTTTCCTCTAGACAGTTGCCGCTGCGACGCTGCGCTGACGCACGCGCGGGCTCGAGCCGACGATCAGCCCGGTGCCGAGCAGCCAGAGCGGCGTGCCGAAGATCAGCGCCGCCCAGCCGATCGGGCCGACCACGAGCACGACCGCGATCAGGATC
>JAICUZ010000176.1 GCA_025935595.1 Burkholderiales bacterium | reverse complement strand
GGAAGACCTTCGTCGTGATGGTCGGCCGATGGCCTCGATCCCGCATCCACTCGCCGATCCAGCGTTCGCTCGTACCGCCGCCGTAGGCGTCCGCCGTGTCGAACCAGTCGATGCTGGCTTCCCAGGCGCGATCCATGATCGCGAACGCCTCGTCGTGCTCGATCCCCTGCCCGAAGAACGCCGGCGCCGACCCGACGCCGCCGAAGTTCCCGCAGCCGAGTGCCACTTCCCTCATTCGGGCAGGTTCATCTGCGTCAGCTCGTTGCGCACGTCCCAGAGCTCAGGGAAGAACGAGTGGTGGATCAGCCGCCCCATCACCTCGACCGGCGTGCCCTGCGTCCCGATCACGTCGCCGCCGATCGTGCGCTGCACGACCTTGAAGTGGCGCACACGCCATACCGTCACGCGCTCGTCGAGCTCGATGCACTGCTCGGCGAGGTTGTAGAGGTCCTCGTGCTCGCGGCCCTGCGTGTATACCTCGACGAGCGACAGGCCGGCGCGCTCGTAGGCGGCCCGGAACTGCTCGCCGAGCAGCTTCCCGACGCGGCGCAGCTCCTTGAAGCCGGGCGAGTCGAAGCCGCTGCCGTGGCCGAGCACCTTGCGGACCTCGGTGTACTCCCACGGCGACATATGCTCGAGCATGTCGAGCGCCAGCGTGACGAGCTTGAAGCAGTCGTTCGCGCGCCGGAGCAGCCGCAGCGCCGCCGGGATGTCGTCGTCACCGACGAGCCGTGCCGCCTCCTCCACCTCGTTCCACGCGAGCTTGAGCCAGATCTCCGAGGTCTGGTGCACGGACTGGAACAGCAGCTCGTCGCGATGCACCCACTCGCCGGCGGTCTTCTGCAGCGCGAGGAGCTCCTCCGTTCGCAGGTACCGCTCGTAGTCCGACCCGGCGGTCCCGGGCAGAACGGGCTTCGCCAGTTCGCTCATCTCTCGTCTCCCTTGAAGATCTTCATGTCGAGCCCCGCCATCGGCTCACCGCCGTCGGCTGTGACGAGCCACGTGTCTTGCATGTAGAGGCACGACTGCCCGTCCTGTGAGATCGCGTGCGGGTGCATGGAGAAGACCATGCCTGCGGCGAGCTCCGTCTCGTCGCCTTCACCGATCTTCGGCCACTCGATCATCGTCATGCCGATCGAATGGCCGGTGACATGGCCGAGCTTGAACCCGCGGTCGTGGAAGCCTTTCGAGACGGCGCGATGGACGTCGTGCGCCGTCGCCCCGGCGCGCAGCGCTCCGCGTGCGGCTTCGTAGTACTCGTCGTAGGCGTCCATCATCTGCTTCGTCTCGTCGTTCGGCTCTCCGGGGCAGATCGCACGCGAGACCTCGACCCAGTGGCCGCCCGCGCCGGCGATCTCGAGCGACGGCAGCACCATGTCGGTCGGAGCGATCCGGTAGTCGCCGGCGATCTTGAACTCGGGCAGCGCTCCGCCGTTCGGCCCGGTCAGCACCATGTCCATCGTCAGGCGGCCGCAGCCCTGCTCGACGAAATACCGCTCGCACGGCGCGAGGATCTCCCGCTCGCTCCTGCCCGGCGCGAACTGCTCGAGGAAGATCCAGAACCCCTCCGTGTTGATGCGCACGCTGTCGCGCACCGATTCGAGCTCGAGCTCGCTCTTCACCGCGCGCGCGTGGTCGAACTGCTCGTCCCAGTGCACGACCTCCGCGGCGTCGCCGAGCACGCGAAAGTCGCGCACCGTCATCACGTAGTCGAGCCCGTAGACACCGACCCGCATGCCCGCGATGCGATCAGCCAGCCACTCGCCGGGCTTGTCGACGAACACCTGATCCTCGATCCACGTCGTCCCGTGCTCGCCGACGTAGCGCGCCTCGGTCGGAAAGACGATCGACGGCTCGCCCTCGAGCGGCAGAAGCACGTACGCATAGCGGTGGACGATCACGAAGCCCGACATGTACGTGACCGCGCCTTCGAAGCCGGTGTACTCGTTGCCGCTGACGATCACGGCGTCGAGGCCGTCCCTCGCCATCGCCGCCCGCACGTTCGCGTACCGGCGGTCGATCTCTTCCCTTACCACGACGCCTCCACCCCTTTCACCAGTGCCCAGATCGTCTCGTGCGTCGGCGTCGGCACGCCGAGCTTCTTGCCGAACCCGGCGATGCCGCCGTTCAAGTAGTCCACCTCGGTCTGCCGCCGCGCCTCGACGTCCTGCAGCATCGATGCCTTGTGGCCGTAGGCGACCTCCGGCCGCGCCGCATAGTCGATCAGCTCCTCGGGGTCCGAGTCGAGGACGATTCCCTGCGCCGTCGCGACCGCCTTGCCCTCGTCGACCAGCTGTGACGCGAGTCGCCGCAGGTCGGGACGCTCGCAGACGCGGCCGTGGGTCAGTCCGGTGAGCGCACCGAGCGGGTTCGTCGCCGCATTGAAGATCACTTTCCGCCACTGCGGGCCGCGTGCGTCGCGCACCGCCTTCGTCGGCATGCCCCCGCGGGTGCACGCATCCGCCAGCCGCTCGACCTGCTCGAACGGCGCCGGCCGGTCCTCGAAGGGGCCGAGCGTGGTGTCGCCCTTCACGTCCCATTGAACGACGCCGGGCGCGGTGATCTTTCCCGCCGGGAACGTCGTGCCGCGGATCACGCGCTCGACGTGGCGGGCAAGCACCTCCTCGTTGCCGATCCCGTTCTGCACGGTCGCGACGCTGCCGTTCGCGAACGCGTGCGCCGTCGCGGCGAGCGCGGCGTCGGTGTGCATCGCCTTGGTCGCGACGATGCCGAAGTCGCACGAGGGCAGGTCGGCGGCGTCGCTCGTCGCCCGGACGCGGCCGGTCACCTCTCCCGCTCCCGTCAGCCGCAGGCCGTCGCGGTTGATCGCGTCGACGTGCTCCTGCGCGAGGTCGTACGCCCACACCTCGACGTCGTCGAGCGTCGCCAGGTTCGCCGCGAACAACGAGCCGACGGCGCCGCACCCGACTACCGCTACGACCACGAATCCTCCTTCGCCTTGATCAACCGTTCCATCGTCTCGTGCAGCGGCACCGGTACGCCGACACGCTGCGCCTCGCGCACCAGGGCGCCGGTGATCATGTCGATCTCGGTGCGCCGGCGCGCCTCGACGTCCTCGAGCATCGACGGGTAGTGCGCGCTCCCCCGCTCGGTCGCGAGCACGTTCATCTCCCACGGGTCCTCGCCGAGCTCCACGCCGACGGCAGCTGCGACCGCCTTGCCCTCGTCCATCAACCCCCGCACGAGGTGACCGAGGTCATCCGGACGATCGAGCGCGGCAAAGTGCGGATCGTGCGGCAACCCGGTCAGCGCGGCGACCGTGTTCACCGTCGCGTTGAAGATCAGCTTCGACCATTGCGCAGGGCGCAAATCCGCGAATGCTTCCGCCTTCAGGCCCGAGGAGACGATCAGCTCGGCGACCGACAGCGCGTCCGCGTAGGTCGTCCCGCGCGCGGGGCCGATCCAGGTCGCGGTGTCGAGGACGTACTGCACATGCGTGTCCTCGTGGCGCGTCCCGCTCATGAACGTGACCGCCGCGAGGATCCGCCAGTCGCCGTGGCCGGCCACGACCTCGTCCGCGCCGATCCCGTTCTGCACGGTCATGACGGTTGCCTCGGGCCAATGCCCCGCGAGTCGCGCGGCGACCGCCTCGAGGTCGGTGCCCTTACAGGCCAGGATCACGAGCTCCGGCGTCTCCAGGTCGTCCGGGCTCGTCGCCGCGGCGAGCTGCGCAGTGAAGTCGGCGCGCCCGCTGACGCGCAGGCCGCGCGTCCGCAGCGCTTCGGCGTGCTCTTCGCGACGTACGAGCGCCGACACCTCCGCGACACGCGCCAGGTGCGCCGCGAAGAGGCTGCCGATCACGCCTGCGCCCGCGACGCAAACACGCGCCATGGCACTCCTCTCAGTCGCAACTCGCGTCCACCGGTGAGGCCGGAGGGCCGCAGGATCAGGACGGCCGCCATCAGGATCCCGACGACGATCTCGGCGCTTCCCGCCGGCAGGTCGATGTGCCAGCCGAAGAGCGACGTCCCGTTCTCGGCGACGGACAACCAGGAGTCGAGCGCGCTGACGGCGAGCGCGCCCACGACCGCGCCGAACAGGCTCGTCGCGCCGCCGACGACCAGCATCGCCAGCGTGATGAACGTGAGGTCGAGATACACCGAGTTCACCTGCACCGGCAGCAGGTGGACGTAGAGGCCGCCCGCGAGGCCTGCGAGGAAGCCGGACACCGTGAACGCGGCCAGCCGCTGGCGGTACACCGACGCGCCGACGGCCCGCGCGGCCGCGTCGTCCTCGCGTGTCGCGCGCAGCAGCCGGCCGAAGCGGCTGCGGGCATAGAGGAACGCAACGACGACGCAGACGACCGCGCCGATCGCCGCCTGGCGCAGCCCGGTGGTCTCCGGCACGGACGAGAACGCGTTCAGGCCGGGGCCGATGCGCTCCTGGTACTGCAGGAGGTTGTGCGTGATCTCGAGTACCGCGAACGTCGCGATGCCGGCAGCGAGCCCGGAGAGCCGCATCAGCGGGATGCCGACGAGGAACGCCGCGATGCCGCCGACGAGCGCGGCCAGCACGAGCGACTCGACATTGTCGACGTGGCGGTGCTGAAGGAAGCCCGCGAGGTTGGGCATGATCGCCGGCTTCTCGCTCGGCGGAACCGTCAGCACGCCTGCCGTCCACGCCCCGAGCGCGACGAAGCTGACGTGCCCGAACGACAGCACGCCCGAGTTGCCGATGAACACATAGAGCGCGACGACGATCGAGACCTTCACCAGCGTGTCCGTGAAGTAGGTCTGCGTCGAGATCGAGACGAGCGTGCCGAGCAGAGCCGCGACGACGACGAGCACGACCGGGCCGAGCACCTCGTCCAGGTGATAGCGCCTCACACGCGCTCCACCGTGCGAGAGAAGTCGAAGAGGCCGCGCGGCCGGACGAGCAGCACGAGGATGACCGCGACGAACACGAAGGTCGGCAGGTACTGGCTCTGGGCGGTCGGCAGCGCGCCGCCGAGCACGCCCGAGGCAAAGCCGATCGCGAAGCCGCCGAGCGTCGCCGGGATCGGCCGGTTCAGCCCGCCGACGACGACGCCGGCGAGGACGACGATCGTGTCCCGCAGCGCGAAATCGGGCGTGACGAGCGGCGTCTGCACCGTCAGCATCACGGCGACGACGGCCGCAAGCGCGCCCGAGATCAGCACCGCGAACGAGATCACGCGGTTCGCGCGCACCCCCAACATTCGCGCCGTCGAGAAGTCCATCGAGGCTGCACGCATGTGCAGGCCGATCTCGGTGCGGGTGAGGAGCACCTGCAGAAGCACTAGACAGACGGCCGCGACCACCACCGCGACGATCGCGATCTTCCTGATGTCGACGCCCGAGATCGTCCAGAAGCGGCCGAGGAACGTGAGCGACGTCGCGATCTTCCCGAGCGATCCGAACCAGAGCAACGCGATCGATTGCAGCAAGAACGCGACGGCGAACGTCGCGACGAGCATCACCGCCGGCGACTGCCCGCGCAACGGCCGGAAGACGACCCACTCCATCGCGACCGAGAGCGCGAGCACGACGGCGAAGCACAGGGCGATCCCCGCCCAGGCGGGCCAGCCCCACTGCGAGGCGAGCGCGAGCGCGAACGCTCCGGCCATCACGAGCTGCCCGTACGCGAAGTTCACGAGCCGGAGCACCCCGAAGACGAG
>JAICUZ010000364.1 GCA_025935595.1 Burkholderiales bacterium | reverse complement strand
GCTCCGGCACGCGCCGCGAGGCGTTCGAGTAGACGTCCTTGCGCAGGATCTTCCCGTTGCGGAACGGGAAGAGGTCGACACCCTCCCAGGTCAGCTCCTTGCCCGACGGGTGCGTGGCGTGCGCCGTCCACTCCTGGACGACGAAGTCGTCGCCGACGTAGAGCGTGCGCCCGGTGAAGCGGAGGTCGGGCCAGTTCTCGAAGATGTCCCCGATGTGGTCGCGCACCGCGTTCCCCTCGGCATGCTCGCCGGCGTTGTAGTTCTGGAACACCATCCCCGGCGCATGGTGGGCGACGATGCCGTCGAGGTCGTGGCGGTTCCACGCCTCGTTGTAGGCATCGATCACGTCTTCGAGTGTCGGCTCGGTCGGCTCGTCGCCGGCGATCAGGTGCATCCAGCGCGCCTCGCGTTGGCCGGTCTCGCGGGGAAGCTCGTGCACGAGCTCCGCCTCGGAGAGTCGCGTGAGCGTCTCGGTGACCTGGTCGTTGTCCGCGAACGCGTGCGCACGCGCCGTGCGCGTCCGCAGCTCGTTCACCGTCTGCGGGCCACGGAGAAAAAGCATCCCGAGCAACGCCGACTCGGAGGGCAGGAGGTCGAGCGACTCGTCGAAGAGCTGTCGGTACTTTGCGGCCCGTGAGCCGGCGCCCGAGGCGAGCCGCACCCAGCCGGCGCTCGACAGGCTGTGCACGGCCGCGCGCACCTCGTCCTCGTCGAGCGTCATCACCGGCTCGCGGTTCGACGACTGGTTGCAGGCGAGGCGCAGCGAATTCAGGGAGAGCGGGTAGTGGTCCGGGGTCGTCCGCTGTTTCTCGATCAGGCAGCCGAGGACGCGCAGCTCGACCGGGCTCAACCGATGCCGGGTCCCAGTCGCCATGGAGCGATCCTACGCCCGGACGAGCGGCTTGTACTTGATGCGGTGCGGCTCGAGCGCCTCGGGGCCGCGCGTCTCGCGCACCCAGTCGGCGTACTCGGCGAAGTCGCCTTCGAACCAGGTCACCTGCGAGTCGCCCTCGAACGCGAGGATGTGCGTCGCGACGCGGTCCAAGAACCAGCGGTCGTGCGTGATCACGACGGCGCAGCCGGCGAAGTCGAGCAGCGCCTCCTCGAGGGCACGTAGCGTGTCGACGTCGAGGTCGTTGGTCGGCTCGTCGAGCAGCAGCACGTTGCCGCCGCTCTTCAGCAGCTTCGCGAGGTGCACGCGGTTGCGCTCGCCGCCCGACAGGCGCCCGACCGGCTTCTGCTGGTCGCCACCTTTGAAGTTGAACCACGAGGTGTACTGCCGCGAGTTGATCTCCTTCTTGCCGAGCAGCACGATGTCCTGGCCGCCGGAGATCTCCTTCCACACCGTGCTCTTCGGATCGAGGTCGCTCCGCGACTGGTCGACGTACGCCAGCTGCACGGTGTCGCCGATGCGGAGCTCGCCCGCGTCGGGCGTCTCTTCGCCCGCGATCATCCGGAACAGCGTCGTCTTACCGGCGCCGTTCGGGCCGATCACCCCGACGATCCCGGCCGGCGGCAGCGAGAACTCGAGGTTCTCGAACAAGAGCCGGTCGCCGAAGCCCTTCGCGACGCCGGAGGCCTCGATCACGGTGTCGCCGAGCCGCGGCCCGGGCGGGATGTGGATCTCGACGCGGTCGAGCTTCACCTCCTCTTCCTCGGCGAGCAGCCGCTCGTACGCACCGAGACGCGCCTTCGACTTCGCGTGCCTTGCCTTCGGCGCGAGACGCACCCACTCGAGCTCGCGCTGCAGTGTCCGCCGGCGCGCCGAGCTCTGCTTCTCCTCACGAGCGAGCCGCTCCTGCTTCTGCTCGAGCCAGCCGGAGTAGTTCCCCTGGTACGGGATCCCCCGGCCGCGGT
>JAICUZ010000346.1 GCA_025935595.1 Burkholderiales bacterium | reverse complement strand
TGGATCCCGACGTGGGAGGACGACGAGTCGAACGCGTACCGAGGAGCGAAGGCGATCGTGAACCTCGGCGCGGTCGAGGGGGGCTTCGGCTGGCGCGTGTCGCGGACGCCGCACCACACGGATCTCTTCCTCGACATCCGCGTGCCGCCGACGAAGCCGATGGCAGTCGCGCGCCGTGAGGTGCTCGAGATGGTGCGCGGGCTTGGGGAGCGGTTCCCGGACTACGAAATCGAGGGCGAGGTGTACGTGACCGCGCCGGGCGCCGAGATCGAGGAGGGCCACGAGCTCGTGCAGGCGATCGATGCCGTGCACGAAGACGTGTTCGGCGAGGCGCCTGGACGGGACGTCACCCGCTGGTTCAGCGACGCGTCGGCCCTGACGCGGTACGGCGTGCCGACGGTGAATTACGGCACGTCGACCGGCCTCATGGACGTCGAGCTGGGCGAGAACCTCGCGATCGACGGCCTCGTCAAGACGGCACAGACGTACGCGCTCGTGGCAGAAAGGATCTGCGCATGAAGCTCGTGACCTACAACGACGGGAAGGTCGGCCGCATCGACGGTGACGAGATCGTCGAGCTTCACGTGCACTCGATGCGCGAGTACTTCGAGCTCGGCGGTGCCCACGAGAGCGATCGGCGGACGCCGCTCGCCGAGGCGAAGCTCCAGGCGCCGATCGTCCCGAAGAAGTTCTTCCACACAGCCGGCAACTTTCGCGAGCACGAAGAGGAGTCGAAGAACGTCGACTGGTCGCACCAGATCGCACCGTGGATCAACTTCTTCCAGAACGTCGACTCGATCATCGGCCCCGACGAGCCGATCGTCTACCCGGAGCACCTGACCGAGGAGCTCGACTACGAGCTGGAGCTCGCGGTCGTGCTCGCGAAGCCGGGCAAGTGGTTCTCGCCGGAGGAAGCGGCCGACTACATCGGCGGCTACGTCGTCTTCAACGACATCACCGCGCGCGACATCCAGCGCGGCGAGATGCGCTCCGGCGTCTTCAGCTTCTGCAAGGCGATCGACACGTTCTGCCCGCTCGGCCCGTGGATCGTGACGCCGGACGAGCTCGGCGACCCGCACGACCTCGAGATGAAGCTGCGCGTGAACGGCGAGACACGGCAGGAGTCGCACTCGGGCCGGATGAGCGTGACGATCCCGGAGATCCTGTCCAACTTCTCGGCGCTCGGGTACAGCGCCGGCGACGTGCTCTCGACCGGCACCGTCTCGGGTGTCGCGGGGTTCAAGTCGGAGGAGGAGCGAAAGCTGCTGTACCTGAAGCCCGGGGACGTCGTCGAAGCGGAGATCGAGAAGATCGGCGTGCTCCGCAACCCGGTCATCTCGTGGCAGGAGGGCCACGGCACGCCTGCGCTACCGCGCATTCGCCCCTGGGGCGAGGCGTAGTGGCCTGGCCGCGCGACGACGACAAGCTCGACCGCGTCCGCGCGCTGATGGCGGAGCGCGACCTGGACGCCCTCGTCGTCCGCGCGCCCGACAGCGTCCTCTACCTGACGAACTTCTGGGGGATGAAGGGCTACGACGCCTGCGTGTTCCCGCGCGAGGGTGAGCCCGTGCTGATCACGATCGAGGCGTCCGAGGACGACGCCCTGCGCACCGCCTGGACGACCGACGTGCGGTTCATCAAGGGCTACGCGCCCGACGACCCGCGGCCCGTACCTGCTCGCACGCTCGAAGCGGCGCTCGAGGCGACACGCGTGCATGGGCGGCGCGTCGGCCTCGAGCTGTCGATGGGGACACAGGCGTCCGACCGCATGGTCGGCGAACCGACCACGTTCACCCAGGCCTGGTTCGACGCGTGGCCGGGCGCGTCCGACGCGATGCCCGTGCTGAACGCCGCGCGTTCGATCAAGACCGGCCAGGAGCTGCAACGCATGCGGCTCGCCAACGAGATCTCGGCCGCCGCGATGGAGCACGTCGCCCGCGAGCTGCGACCGGGGATGAAGGAGAGCGAGGCCGCTGCCGTCTGGCAGGGCTTCGTCCACGGCGAAGGGACAGGCTGGAAGAACCTCGTCGACCTGGCGCTGCCGTTCTCGCTCGTGTGGTCGGGGCCGGGCATTCGCACGTTCACGGCAACCGGCGACCGCGCCGTT
>JAICUZ010000287.1 GCA_025935595.1 Burkholderiales bacterium | reverse complement strand
GACCACGTCGGTGACGGCGACACCGGTCTTCGACGGCGTGCCTTCCGGCCCGGTGACGGACATGAGACCCGACAGCGCCTGCACGAGCGGGTCGTAGCCGGGCAGCGCCGCGCCCGCGCCTTCGCCGAAGCCGCTGATCTCGCAGTGGACGACACCGGGATTGACGGCGGCGACGCTCTCGTGGTCGAGGCCGAAGCGCTCGAGCGTGCCGGGCAGGAAGTTCGAGACGACGACGTCGGCGCGCTCGCACAGCCGGCGCGCGAGCTCGAGGTCGCGCTCGTCCTTCAGGTCGAGGACGATCGAGCGCTTGTTGCGGTTCGCCGTGTGGTGGTAGGCGGCGCGGCCCTGCGCATCCTGCGGCGGCTTCCACCGGCGCGTGTCGTCGCCGAGCGGCGACTCCACCTTGATCACGTCGGCGCCCAGGTCGCCGAGCGTCATCGCGACGAGTGGGCCGGCGAGGACGCGCGAGAAGTCGACGACCCCGATGCCGGCGAGCGGCTCCTCCATCGCCTACAGGCGTCGCGCGCCGACGTAGGAGTCGCCGAAGTCCGCGAGCGCGGTGATCTTCACGACGTCGCCGGTCTGAGGCGCGTGCACGAACTGGCCGTTGCCGATGTAGATGCCGACGTGGTCGAGCGCGTCGAAGAACACGAGGTCGCCGGGCTGGAGCTGGCTGCGGTCGACCGGCGTGCCGAGCTGGTACTGCGCTGCGGCGTAGTGCGGCAGCGAGATGCCGAGCTGCGCGTAGACGTACATGACGAGGCCCGAGCAGTCGAACCCGCTCGCGGGTGAGGAACCGCCCCAGAGGTACGGGATGCCGAGGTACCGGAGTGCGATCGTCGCCGCCTGGGGATGGCCCGGCCCCGCCGGGATGACGGGAACGGGCGGCGCGGGCGTGACGGTCGTCGTCGCGGGCGTGACGGTCGGCGGAGCAGCAGGCGTCGGCGGCGCCACCGTCGTCGTGGGCACGGTCGCCGCTTTCGCGCGTACGGCCGCGGCGGCAGCGGCCTCCTGCGCCGCACGTGCGCGCGCTTCGGCCGCAAGCCGGGCGCGGGCGGCGGCGCGCAGTTGCGCCTGGCGTGCCGCCTCTGCCGCGGCCTCTTCCGCCTGCAGCGTCACCACCTCCGACTGGACGCCTGCGAGCAGCCGCTTGCGCTCGCCGAGCATCGCACCGATCCGCTGACGTTCTCGATCACGCTGTCCGAAGGCGATCGTACGGCGCTGCAGGGTCGCAGCTGCGGCGCCCGCCGCCCGTGCGTAGCGGTTGCGCGCCGCGGTCGCCTGGTCGGTCAGCTTCTTGTCGGCCGCGGCGACTGCGCGGGCGGCATCGAGACGGTCGAGCATGTCCGACACGCTCGAGCTGCCGAGGACGATCCCGAGTGTCGTGTCCTCATCGTCGTTGCTCTCGTACAGCGCGCGCAGCCGGGCAGCCACATGTGCTTGCGCGAGACGCTGCTGACGTTCGGCGACCTTCAAGCGGCGCCGGTCGACGACGAGCTGTCTCTTCGTCACTTCGAGCTGGTAGCGCGCGCCGTTCCACGCCTCGACGCTCGCTTCGAAGCTCTGGTTGAGCTTGTTCACCTGCGCGAGCACGGCCTCGGCCTGCACCTGCTTCGCGCGAAGCTTGTCCTTCGGAGAAGCGGCCGACAGGTCGCCCGCGAGCAACGCGGCCACCAGCACCACACACGACGCGGCAAGTGTCGTCCTCGCGATTCCCACGTAACTCGTCCTTGGCTCCGGGAAACGCTAGTCCTTCTCCGAAAGCTAGCGTTCAGCGAGTGATCACCGCAGACGACGTGGCCCGCATCACGATCTTCGCCGACCTCGGGGAAGACGACCGTGCGCAGCTTGCACGCGCTGCTGCCGACATCGCGCTCAGCGCGGGGGAATATGCGGCGCAGCAGGGTGCGGAGCGGGCGCTCTTCGGCCTGCTCGACGGCGGCATCGAGGTCGTCCAGATCGTCGACGGCGTCGAGCGCATCGTCGGCCGCCGTGAGCCGGGCGACATCTTCGGCGAGGTGCCGATCACGCTCGGCACGGTGTTCCCGGTCGGGTTCAGGGCCTCCGAGCCGTCGCGCGTCATGCGCGTCGAGCCGCGCAACTTCCACACCGTTGCGGCCGCGGCGCCGAACGTCCAGCTGGAGGTCGGCCGTCTGGCCGGCCACCGGATGAGCGGCCCGCTCGGCCTGCAGGGGCTCGCGTCCGACCCCGTGCCGCCGCGCGCGATCGTGATCGGTGAACGGACCGACGCGGCCACGACCGAGCTTCGCCACTTCCTCGACCGCAACCAGGTGACGTTCGAGTGGCTGACGTCGGAGACGCCGAACCTCGACGAGCGCTGGGGCGGTCCTGCGCCGGCGCCGGAGGACCGGCCGGCCGTGCGCGTGATCGGCGGCAAGACGGTCGTGCGCCCGCAGCTGCGGCGGCTCGCCGAGCTGCTCGGTCTCGGCACCGAGCCGGAGGCGGCGACGTACGACGTCGTGATCGTCGGAGCAGGCCCTGCAGGGCTCGCTGCCGGCGTGTACGGCGCGTCCGAGGGCCTCTCGACGATCGTCGTCGAGCGCGAGGCGCCGGGCGGCCAGGCCGGCACGTCGTCGCGGATCGAGAACTACCTCGGCTTCCCGGCCGGCGTTTCGGGCGACGAGCTCGCCGGTCGCGCTCTGCAGCAGGCACGACGGCTCGGCGCGGAGATCCTCGTCACGCGCGCGATCTCCCGCATCGACGGCGAGCGCCACCAGGTCCATCTCGACGGCGGCGATGTGCTGCACGGACGCACGATCGTGCTCGCCTGCGGTGTCTCGTGGCGCAGGCTCGACATTCCCGGTTTCGACGACCTGAACGGACGCGGCGTCTACTACGGCGCCTCTCCGAGCGACGCCGCGGCGACGCACGGGCAGGACGTGCACGTCATCGGCGCCGGAAACTCCGGCGGCCAGGCGGCCATGTTCTTCTCGAACCACGCGCGCCAGGTGACCATCGTGTGCCGTGGCGACTCGTTCGAGAAGAGCATGTCGAGCTACCTGATCCGGCAGCTCGCGACACGCTCGAACATCACGGCGCGCTTCCGAAGCCAGGTCGTCGGCGCCTACGGCGACGGCGCAATCGAGGAGATCGACATCGAGGATCAGGCACGCGGGACGGTCGACCGCGTGCCGTCGGGCGGCGTCTACATCTTCATCGGCGCGGATGCCGAGACCGGTTGGCTGCCGCCGGAGATCGCGCTCGACAGCCGCGGGTTCGTGCTCACCGGTGCCGACGTCCGCGCGGCCGAGTGGCCGCGCGAGCGGGACCCGTACCTGCTCGAGACGAGCGTGCCCGGGATCTTCGCCGCCGGCGATGTTCGCTCCGGGTCGACGAAGCGCTGCGCGGCGGCGGTCGGCGAAGGATCGATGGCAGTCCAGCTCGTCCATCAACATCTCGCG
>JAICUZ010000241.1 GCA_025935595.1 Burkholderiales bacterium | reverse complement strand
GTCGCGTCGGGACGTGTGCCGCCGGCGGCAGCGCTCGAGTTCGGGCTGGCACTGTCGGCGTTCTCGTTCGTGCTGCTCGACGCGCTCGTGAACCTGCCGACCGCGCTGCTCGCTTTGGGCGGGAACCTGTTCTACGTCCTCGTCTACACGAGGTGGCTGAAGCGGTCGACGGCGCAGAACATCGTCATCGGCGGCGCGGCCGGCGCGATGCCGCCGCTCGTCGGCCTTGCGGGTGCGTCCGGACACTTCGGATGGGCGGCAGTGTTCATGTTCGTGATCGTGTTCATCTGGACGCCGCCGCATTTCTGGGCGCTCGCGCTGATGATCAAGGAGCACTATGCGAAGGCGGGCGTGCCGATGCTGCCGGTCACGCGCGGCGATCGCGAGACGGCGCGGCAGATCCTCCGGTACACCGTGGTGCTCGTCGCGGTGACGCTCGCGCCGGTTGCGCTCGGGACGTTCGGAATCGTGTACGGGCTGTCCGCGTTCGTACTCGGCGGTGCGTTCCTGTGGCTCGCGGTCGAGCTTCGGCGGACGATGGCGCGCGCTGCGGCGGTGCGGCTGTTCCACTTCTCGCTGCTGTACCTCGCACTTCTCTTCGTCGCGATGGCGGTCGACACGGTGGTGATCTAGATGGCGAAGACACAGGCGGAGCTCGCGCTCGAGCGCAAGAACATGCGCTGGGGATGGGCGCTCTTCGGTCTCTTCTTCGTGCTGTTCGCGGGGACCGTCGGCGTGGCGTTCGTCTACCTCTGGCTCGACTGAGCGACTCGGTCTGGATCACGCGGTTGCCCGACGGCCCGGCGGGGCGTCGGCTTGCGGTCAAGGATCTGTTCGATACGGCCGGTGTGCGGTCGACGTACGGGTCGGCGGTTTTCTCCGATCACGTGCCTTCGTCTTCCGCTTCGTGGGTGGTGGAGCTCGAGTCGCGCGGCTGGGTGAACGTCGGGAAGACGAACCTGCACGAGTTTGCGTACGGCGTCACCTCGCAGAACCTCCATTACGGCGTGGTGCCGAACCCGCGGTTCCCCGGTTCGACTGCCGGCGGCTCGTCGGGCGGGTCGGCCGCGGCGCTGGTTCTGGGGCTCGCGGACGCCGCGACGGGGACGGATACGGGCGGGTCGATCCGTATCCCGTCGGCGTGCTGCGGTGTCGTCGGGCTGAAGCCGACGTACGGGCTCGTGTCGACGGACGGCGTGTTTCCTTTGGCGCCCACGTTCGATCACGCAGGGCCGATGGCGCTCTCCGTGGACGGGTGTGCCGACTTGCTCGGAATCTCGGTTCCCGAGGTGGATGAAGCACGGATCGCCTGTGCATGGGGCGGCGTGCGTGGTGAGCCGATCGAGTTTCCGACGGCGGAGGCGGTCGTGCCGGCGTTCATGCGCGAGGTGGGCGACGTGCATCGCGAGCTGTACGCGGAGAACAGCGATCTGTACGGCGAGAACATTCGCGGCAAGATCGAGCGGTGCATCGCCGTCTCCGATGCGGAGTATGCGGCCGCCGTACGTGCGCGCGACGAGCTGCGCGAACGGGCGGAGGAGGCGCTCGACGGTTTCGACGTCCTGGTGACGCCGGTACTGTCGTGCCCGGTGCCGCCGGTGGACTGCGAGGAGATCGAGGTGCGTGCGGCGATGACGCTCTACACGTTCCCGTTCAACGCGCTGGGGTGGCCCGCACTCGCCGTCGGCAACGTGCAGATCGTCGGGCGTCCGGGGGACGACGCTCTCGTTCTCGGAGTCGGCCGGTCGTTCGAGTGAATCCGGGCCCGGTCGAGTACCTAGGCGTCTGACGAGCGTCTGCGTTTCGTCTGACGCCACCGCCTCCGCGGGTCCCTCTCTTCGACGAACTCCCGCAGCCGCCGCCGAGCGACCGCCGGGTCCTTTGCGAAGAGGGCCAGGAGCTCCTTCTCGTTGATGATCGGGTCGGGCGGATAGTCGCCGATCGCGGATCCGTATGAACACCAGGGCCAGAGCTCCGGCGCCTCGACCATCTGCGCGCGCGGCGCGTTCTGCGCGATGTACCGAACCGTCTCGAAGAGATGCCGTTCCGACTCGATCATGACACCGTGGAAGCGCCGAAGCCAGACCACGCCACGTCGGCCGTGCCGCCGGTTGTAGGCGCGTGCGTAGCGGCTCTGGAGTCGCTTGAAACCGCTGCTCAGCGTCCGTTTCTTGATCTTGAGCAGAAGGTGGTAATGGGTCGTGAGGAACGTGTATTCCAGAAGCGTCCACTCGCTTTCGCCGATCTGGTCGGCGAGGAGGTCGTAGAACACTTCGCGATCGAGGTCGTCGCGAAAGAGCGACATCCCGTCGAGCGCGTTTGCGTTGATGTGGTAGACGGCGCCGGGCTCTTCGATGCGAAGGCTCATTCGCACGAGCTTGCCGACGTGGGCGTCGCGTAGCCAGTGTCCCCGCGAAGAAGTTACGAACTTGTCGCTCTGACGTGACTCTGTCGTAACTCTGACGTTCGTCTGACGATTCGTCAGACGACCGTCAGACGCCAGCGGCGGTGCGCGCAGCCGCCTCGTACACCGGGTTCCGCGTGAAGCGGTCGAGCTGCGCTGACAGAACGTCGCTCGCATTCGGGGGGTTGCCGGGTGGGAACGGGGCTGGGTCGTTGTCCAGATCGATTCCCTGCAAGCGTTCGCGTTCGTCCAGCTCCAGCTTCACGGCATGGCCCAGGCGGGAGACGAGCCAGCCTCGAAGCAGATGCGCCTGGGCGCGCGTGCCGTGGACCGTCATCGACTGCACGCCCGCGACTCCGGGCCACAGCGACGCCAACAACCCGCGCCACCGCTCTGTGCGGTCCCACGCGATGTCCGACACCGCCACACGATCGAACAGCTCCGCGAGATCCGCGTAGTCCGCAGGCACATCCGGCCACTCCGTCGAGTCGACGACCAGACGATCGGCCACCTCGGCCAGCTGCCGGAACGCCGGCGAGGCCCACTCCGGGCGGCCGCGCCAGCGGCAGAACACCGGGAGATCCGAGATGAGCAGAGGTAGCACGATCGACGCCGGCGCCGACGCGCGCGCGCCGCGCAGAGTCAGCTCGATCACCTCGCCACAGATCGCGCGGTCCCCGACGGGGAAGCACCGCACCGAGACCAGAGCGTCCAGCCCATCCTCCAGCTCCGGTTGCGGAACGAGCAAGAGCGTCCGCGACGGGTGACGCTCCGCCATCCCGGCGAGCGTCTCCTCCGCAGCGTGCTGCCACTCCGGCGGCGCCCATGCGATGTGCGTCATCACCGACGTTCTCATGTTCGGCTGCGACATGCCCGACGACGACTCGTCGCGAAGCCGCGCGAGCTCGCGCTCGATCTCGCCGATCGTCACGTCTTCGCCGGTCCAGTCGTCGGTCAGTGCCGACGCCACGACCGACCATCTCGATGCACCAGCTCGTCCGAGGCCGCCGGCCCCCACGTGCCGGCGGCGTAGTTCGGGAACGACGGCCGGTCGCGCTGCCACAAGCCGACGATCGCGTCGACGAGCGCCCACTGCTCCTCGGTCTCGTCCGACCGCGTGAACAGCGTCTGGTCGCCGAGCATCGCATCGAGGATCAGCCGCTCGTACGCGTCCGGCAACCCCTCACGGAATGTCCCGCCGTAGAGGAAGTCCATGTGCACGGTGCGAATCGTCATCCCCTGCCCCGGGACCTTCGCGCCGATCGCGAGCGACACGCCCTCGTTCGGCTGCACGTGGATCAGCAGCACGTTCGGACGCAGCCCTTCAGCCGAGCCGTCCTCGAACGGTGGATGCGGCGCGCGCTTGAACTGGATCGCAATCGTCGTCTCGCGCCGCGCGAGTCGCTTCCCCATCCGCACGTAGAACGGCGTGTCCGCCCAGCGCCAGTTGTCGACGTACAACTTCGCGGCAACGAACGTCTCCGTCATCGATCCCGCCGCAACGCCCTCCTCCTCGCGATAGCCGCGAACCTCCGCTCCCTCGACGAACCCCCGCCCGTACTGGCCGCGCACGAGGTGCTTCGGGCCCGGCGTATGAATCGCCTTCAGCACCTTCACCTTCTCGTTGCGCACCGAGTCGGCGCTGAAGTCGATCGGCGGCTCCATCGCCGTGATCGCGACGAGTTGCAGAAGATGGTTCTGGAAGATGTCGCGGATCGCCCCCGCCTGTTCGTAATATCCCGCGCGGTTCTCGATCCCGATCGACTCCGCGACGGTGATCTGCACGTGATCGATGAACTGCCTGTTCCAGATCGGCTCGAAGATGCCGTTCGCGAACCGCAGCGCCAGCATGTTCTGCACAGTTT
>JAICUZ010000054.1 GCA_025935595.1 Burkholderiales bacterium | reverse complement strand
GACGACGATCTTCGACCCGAACCCGAGCCGCGTCAGGAACATCTGCATCTGCTCCGGCGAGGTGTTCTGCGCCTCGTCCAGGATGATGAAACTGTCATTGATCGTACGCCCGCGCATGAATGCCAGCGGCGCCACCTCGATCGTGCCGCGCTCCATGTAGCTGTTCGCCTTGTCGGGGTCGAGCATGTCGTAGAGCGCGTCGAACAGGGGACGCAGGTACGGATCGACCTTCGCCATCAGGTCGCCCGGCAGGAAGCCGAGCCGCTCGCCCGCCTCGACGGCGGGACGGGTGAGGATGATCCGCGCCACCTCGCGCTCGTGCAGCGCAGCGACGGCGAGCGCCATCGCGAGGTAGGTCTTGCCGGTGCCGGCGGGCCCGATCCCGAACGTCACGGTGGAGCGGCGGATCGAGTCGACGTAGCGCTTCTGCGTGACCGTCTTCGGGGCGATCTTCTTGCCTCGGTGCCGCCAGACGACGGTGTCGAACACCTCGCGCACGTCCTGCCCCGCCTCGAGCGTGCCGAGGACGGCGTCAACCGTGTGCGAGCCGATCTGATGCCCGCCTTCGACGAGCTCGACAAGCTCGTCCACGACCGCGCGGGCGTCCGCGACGTGCTGCGCCTCACCCTCGAGGGTCAGCTGGTTGCCGCGCAGGCGCACGTTGCAGGAGAGGCGCTCCTTGAGCGCATCGAGGACACCGTCCGAGATCCCGGCCAGCTCGGCGGCGACGGCGTTCGAGACGTCCACGGTCTGCTCCATCGAGCCCCAAGTGTAGGTTGCCTCCGTGGCCAGGAAGTGGTGGACGCTGGTTGCGGTCTGCATCGCGACCTTCATGCTCCTGCTCGACATCACGATCGTGAATGTCGCCCTGCCCGCGATCCAGAACGCGCTCCACGCCTCGTTCTCCGACCTGCAGTGGGTGGTCGACGCCTACGCGCTCGCGCTCGCCACCTGTGTCCTGACGGCCGGGGCGCTCGCCGACCTGTTCGGCCGGAAGCGGCTCTTCCTGCTCGGGATCGCACTGTTCACGGTCGCCTCGGCGGCGTGCGGGCTCGCCAACGACGCGCTGTTCCTGATCATCGCGCGCGGTATCCAGGGGATCGGCGGCGCGATGATGTTCGCGACCGCGCTGGCACTCCTCTCGCAGGAGTTCCACGGGCGGGAGCGCGGCACCGCGTTCGGGCTCTGGGGCGCCGTGATCGGGGCTGCCGTCGCGATCGGGCCACTCGCCGGCGGGATGCTCACGTCGTGGATCTCCTGGCGCTGGATCTTCCTCGTCAACATCCCGATCGGCATCGGCGCGGTCGTGCTCGGCCTGCGCCAGCTGCACGAGTCGAGCGACCCGGAGCACAGCCGGCTCGACCCGCCCGGCCTGGTCACGCTGACCATCGGGCTCTTCAGCTTGATCCTCGCGCTGATCGAGGGGAACGACCACGGCTGGACGAGCGGACTGATCATCGTGCTGCTCGTCGTCGGCGTCGCCACGCTCGGCGTGTTCCTGGCGACGCAGGCGCGCGAGGGGGCGACGATGATCGACCTCGCGCTCTTCCGGCGGCCGGCGTTCGTCGGCGCGCAGACGACGGCGTTCGCGATCTCGTCGTCGATGTTCGCGATGTTCCTCTACCTCACGCTCTACTTGCAGAACATCCTCGGGCTGTCACCGCTCGAGACCGGCGTGCGCTTTCTGCCGCTGTCCGTGGTGTCGTTCTTCGCGGCGCCGCTGGCGGGTCGGCTGATCGGACACGTGCCGGTGCGCGCGCTGCTCGCGTTCGGACTTGCGTTGAACGCGATCGCGATGTGGACGATGAGCCGCGTCGGCGAGGGTTCGCACTGGACCGTGCTGCTGCCCGGGTTCATCATCGGCGGCATCGGGATCGGGTTCGTGAACGCGCCGCTCGCGACGACCGCGGTGTCGACGGTCGCAGTGCAGCGCGCCGGCATGGCGTCGGGGATCAACAACACGTTTCGGCAGATCGGGATCGCGACCGGCATCGCCGCACTCGGCGCGATCTTTGCGTCGAAGGTCCCGGACCAACGCTCGCACGCCGAGTTCGTGCACGGACTGCACGACATCCTGCTCGTCGGCGCCGGCGTGGCCGCGATCGGCGCTGTGCTCGCCGGCCTGCTCGTGAGGCGGCAGGACTTCGTCGCGTCGGGCCCGCCGCAGCAGGCCGAAGCCGCAGGCTAGGCGAGCTTCTCTCGGAGCATCTGGCTGACGGCGGCGCCGTCCGCGCGCCCCGCGATCTGGGGCATGACGTCCTTCATCACGCGCCCCATGTCGCGCATGCTCGTCGCGCCGTTCTCCGCGATCGCGTCGTCGAGTATCCGCTCGAGCTCCTCTTCGGTGAGCGGCTCCGGCATGAACTCCTCGAGGACGGCGAGCTCCGCCTCTTCCTTCGCCGCCTGCTCCTCGCGACCGCCGCCGCGGAACGCCTCGGCCGCTTCGATCCGCTTCTTGCGCTCGCGCTGCAGCACCTGCAGCTCCTCGTCCTCGGTGAGCGGTCGCAGCAAATCCTTCTCCGCCGACTTGAGGCTCGCCAGGATCAGGCGCAGGGCGTCGCGGCGCGCGGTGTCGCCGGCGCGCATCGCGTCCTTGACGTCGTCCCCAAGCTCTTCGATCAGCGTCACAGCGTTTCTCCCATCGGGCGGCCTCCGAGGATGTGCCAGTGCAGGTGGAACACCGTCTGCCCACCGCCGGGGCCGACGTTGACGATCACGCGGTAGTCCGTCAAGCCGGATTCTGCCGCGGTCTCGGCGACGAATGCCAGCATCCGCTGCGCCTCGTCGGGCGGGAACTCGGCGACGTCGCGGAACGTGTCGACGTGGCGCTCCGGGAGGACAAGCAGATGGACGGGCGCCTGCGGGTTGATGTCGGCGATCGCGACGAACCCGTCGGCGCGGCGCACGGCTTCTGCTTCGCGGACGAGCTTGCAGAACAGGCAGTCCTCACGCGGCCCGGGCAAGGATCCCCTCTTCTGTGACGCGCTCCGCCCGCACCTGGACGAGCTCGCCGACAGCCGCGTCGACGAGCCACGGCGTGTAGTCACCGCCGTACCCGCGGCCGGGCCGGTCGACCAGCACGAGGTCGTCCGTCTTCGTCTGCCACCGCGCCAGGCACAGCTCGTGTGAGAGCGCGCGCAAGCGGGCGCTGCGTTCCTTCTTCTCCTGCGGCGAGACGGGATCTTCGGCAGCGGTGACCGTACCGGGGCGCGGCGAGTACGGAAACACGTGCACCTTGGTGATCCCGGCGCGCTCGATCGTCGCAAGCGTCGTCGCGAACGCCGTTTCGTCCTCGGCGGGGAACCCGACGATGACGTCGCTCGTCAGGTTGAACTCGTCGGCAAGCGGCGCGAGCCGGCGCAGGTAGGTGTCCACGGTGTAGCGGCGACCCATCGCCCGAAGCACGCCGTCGTCGCCGGACTGCAGCGGGACGTGCAGATGGCGCCCGACCGTCGGCGTCTCGCGCAGCGCCGCAACGAGCGCGTCGTTCACGTGGTTGATCTCGATCGAGCTGAGTCGAAGCCGCCGGAGCCCCGATACTGCCCCGGCTTCGCGAACGAGACGCGCGAGGTCGTAACCAGCCGTGCGGTCGCGGAAGCACCCGAGGTTGATGCCGGTGAGAACCACCTCCTGGTGACCTTGCGCGACCCGCCGCTGCACCTCGGCGAGGACTGCAGCCGCGCTGCGGCTGCGGGACGCGCCGCGCACGAGTGGGATCACGCAGAAGTTGCACGAGAACGAGCAGCCGTCCTGGATCTTCACGAAGGCGCGTATGCGGTCGACTCGCGCATCCGCCTGCACGCAGCCGATTGGGCCTACGTCACCGGCGACGAAGGCCGCGGTCTCCTCCGGCGGTTTCGCCACGACGACGACGTTCTCTGGCAGCCCGGCGAACGCGGTATCGCTCAGGTTCGCCGCGCATCCGGTCAGGTACACGCGCGCGTGCGTCCGCGCAGCGCGCGCAGCCGCCTTACGGCTCTTCGCGACCGCCTCGTTCGTCACGCAGCAGGTGGAGATGACCGCGACGTCCCCCGCCTGGCTCTCTTCATGCCCGTTTCGCAGCAGTGCCTCGCGCGTCTCGTGCGCGTCGACGTGCGAGACCTTGCAGCCGAGAAAGTGGACCGTGAACGTCGCCACGGCCGGGATCGTATGCGTTACGTCGCGCGGAAGAGGTCGCACGACCAGCCGTCGAGCGTTCGCTGTGAGACGTGCTCGAAGGCGGGAAGCCGAGGTGTCGACGACACCACATACCCGGAAGTGACGAGCGTCGTGCACTCGATGCGCCGGGCGAGCCTCTCGACGGATTCGAGCGAGATGTTCGCGACCACGACGTCTGCGCTCGGCAGGATCTCGTCCGGGGAGACCAGCCGCACATCGATCGCGACCCCGTTCACTGCAGCGTTCGCACGGGTCGCCTCGATCGAGGGAGCCTCGACGTCGACCGCGACGACGGGCGCGAAGCCGAGCAGCGCGGCGGCGACGCTGAGGACGCCCGAGCCGCAGCCGACGTCGAGCAGCGCCTGGGGCTCGAGCTCCTGCAAGGTGGCGAGGCAGAGCTGCGTCGTCTGGTGTGATCCCGTTCCGAATGCACGTCCCGGATCGATCACGACCACGCACGCGTCGTCGTCCGGCTCCTCCCACGGCGGGCCGACCCAAAGACGCCCGACGCGGACGGGCCGGTGAAACGCGCGCCATCTGTCCTCCCACCCGCCCTCGACGTCGGCGGCACGGCCGTTGCCGAAGAACGCCCACATGCGCTCCTCACCGGCGGCATCCGTGTAGGCGGCGAGCTCGACTCCGCCGAGGCGCTCAACCTCCTCGAAGCCCTCCGGGAAGAGCTCGACCATGGTCGCACGCGCCTCCTCGGCACGCGCGTGCCCGACTTCGACCGCGATGCGGCGGAGCGAGCTCAGCGGAACGCACTCTTCAGCTTGTCGAACAAGCTCTCGTCGTGCCGGTAGGTGTGCTCGTCGCTGATCGCGTCGAACTCCTCGAGCAGGCGGCGCTGCTCGTCAGTCAAGTGACGCGGCACCGACACGTTCACGAGCACACGCTGGTCGCCCCGTCCGAAGCCCTGGAGCACGGGCATGCCCTTGTTCTTCAAGACGCGGACCTCGCCCGGCTGCACACCGGGCTGGAGCTCGAGCTCGATCGGGCCGTCGAGCGTCTCGACGGTCGGCGTCGCGCCGAGCGCGGCCTGGACGATCGTCAGGTCGACCTGGGTGTAGATGTCGTTTCCCTCGCGTACGAACCTCGGGTCGGGCTGGACGCGGACGCGCACGTAGACATCGCCGGCACGGCCGCCGAGAGCGCCGGCGTGCCCTTCCCCCGAGACGCGGATGCGCTGACCGTCGTGGATGCCGGCCGGGACTTCGACGTCGAGCTCGCGGCGCTCGAGTTTCCGGCCCGCGCCGTCGCAGTCGGTGCACGGATGCTCGACGATCTCGCCACGGCCCTGGCAGGTCGGGCACGCCGACGTGCGGACGAATTCACCGAACACGCTGCGCGAGACCTGCTGCAGGCGTCCGCTGCCGTTGCACCGGTCGCAGCGCACCGGCGTCGTCCCCGGCTCGACGCCGTCGCCGCCGCAGCGCGCACACGCTGCAGCAACGTCGAACGGCACGGCAATGGTGATGCCGCGCGCGGCGTCGACGAGGTCGATCGTGATCTCAGCGCCTACATCGGCTCCGCGTTGACTACGACCACCTCGCCCGCCGAACAGGTCGTCCCCGAAGAACGCCGCGAACAGATCGCTGAGTCCGCCCATGTCGAAGTTCGTGGGCGTGAATCCCCCAGAGCGGAGGCCGGCGTGCCCGTAGCGGTCGTACAACGCGCGCGTCTCAGAGCTCGACAGCACCTCGTACGCCTCGGTCACCTCGCGGAACCTCACCTCGGCGTCCGGCTCGGTCGAGACGTCGGGGTGCAGCTGCCGTGCGAGACGGCGGAACGCTTTCTTGAGCGTCTGCTCGTCCGCTTCTCGGCTGACGCCGAGCAGCTCGTAGTAGTCGCGGTCGGCCATCAGCCGTCCTCGGCGTAGACGTCTTCGACGAAGCGCGATAGCTCGGCGGCGGCCGCGCGCACCGAGCGCAACGCCTTCTCGTAGTCCATGCGCAACGGACCGAGCAGGCTCACCGAACCGAGCGTCCGGTGCGCGATGCCGTACGTCGCGCCGACGAGCGCCAGCTGGTGCAACCCGGGCTGAACGAGCTCCTCGCCCACACGGGCGAAGGGGCGCCGGGGGTCGACGCGCTGTGCGAGCACGTCGAGCAGAGCCGCGCGCTTCTCGAGCGCCTCCATCAGGCTGCGGTACGCACCGATCTCCTCCGCGCGCATCTCGTCGAGCAGTCCCGCGGTGCCGCCGACGAACAGCTGCCGGTTCTCGTCGGCAGCCTGTTCGAACGCACCGCGGATCGCGTGCAGGAACGCTCGCTCACGCGGGCGGAGGGTCGGCTCGTCGAAGGCGAGCTTCACCGCACGCGACCCGATTCGCCTCCCGCGGACACGCTCGACGAGATAGTCGGCCGCCCAGGTCACGAGCCCCGGGTCGACCGGTTCCGGGAACGCGAAACGCAGGTCGGTGACGCTCCCGGTCGATGCGATCACGACCACGAGCACGACGTCGGGCTGGAGCAGCAGCACCTCGACGTGCCGGACGGTCGCGGCCTCGAGCGGCGGGGCCGACACGAGCGCGAGCAGCCGCGTCACCTGCGAGAGCATTTCCGTCGTCGCCTGCAGCGCCTCCTCGACCTCGGCGCGCGCGGCCGGCAGCCCGAGCGGGAACTCGTCGGGGCGCCGCGACTCGGGGCGCTGGAGCAGCTCGTCCACGTAGATCCGGTACCCGGCCTCGGTCGGGACGCGGCCCGCCGAGGTGTGCGGGTGCGTCAGCAGCCCGAGCCGCTCGAGCTCTGCGAGCTCGCTCCGGACGGTCGAGGGCGAGACACCGAGCGCCGAGCGCTCGACGAGGGTTCGAGAGCCGACCGGCTGCCCGGTCGCGACGTGCTCCTCGACGACGTGGCCGAGGATGTCGCGCTGGCGGTCGGAGAGCAGTATCTGCACGAGCTCATGGTAGGCCGTGCGTCAGGCGAGCAGTCGTGCCGTCACGCCGCCCCCGAGGAGCCGCCCCCGAGGAGTGAGCGTCAGCGAGCCCTCCCGGTGGACGGCGAGGCCGCCCTCCGCCAGGCGCTCGAGCGCAGCCCGGTCGACGACGTCCCTCAGGCCCGTCAGCGAGAGCGGCTCGTCGAGGCGGAGGCCGAGCATGACGCGCTCCGTCGACCGCTCGACCGCCGACAACGTCTCGAGCCCGCGGTCCGGGCGCTCTCCGCGGGCGTGCGCCGCGAGGTAGCGACGGAGCGACGGAGCGTTCCGCCAGCGCCGGTTCTGGATTGTGCTGACCGCGCCCACGCCGAGGCCGAGGTAGTCGTGGCCGAGCCAGTAGCCGAGGTTGTGGCGGGCGCGCAGGTCCCGCCCGCCTGCGCGGTCGGGGCGCCGGCAGAAGTTCGCGGTCTCGTACCAGCGGTACCCGGCGGCGGTCAGCCGCTCGACGACCAGCTCGATGTACGACTCCAGCCCGTCGGCCTGAAGCGCGAGCTCCGTTCCGTGGGCGTGCGTGAAGCGGGTGCCCGGTTTCGCTTCCAGCTCGTACGCGGAGATGTGCTCCGGCTCCAGGGCGAGTGCCTCGTCGAGGTCGCGTGCGAGGTCGGCGGCGGTCTGGCCCGGGATGCCGTAGATGAGATCGAGCGACCTGTTGCCAATCCCGGCATCACGTAGATGGTGCAGTGCGCGCCGGACGTCCTCCGGCCGCGCACGGCGATCGAGCACGTCCAAGAGGGCGGTGTTGAACGTTTGTGCGCCGATCGACACACGATTGACACGGTTCCGCGACAGAAGCGCCGCAAGTTCGGGTGTCACCGTCTCCGGATTCGCCTCGACCGTCACCTCGCGCGCCGGCGGGAGGGCGGCGAGGAGCCGCTCGAGCTCGTCCGGCGCGGTCAGCGTCGGTGTGCCCCCGCCGAGGTAGATGCTCTCCAGGTCGGGCGCGAGCAGACGGCGTTCGAGCTCGAGCTCGCCGAGCAGCGCATCGACGTAGGCGCCGTGGAGGTCGGCGTGCCCGACCACGGTGACGAAGTCGCAGTAGCCGCACCGCGAGGCGCAGAACGGAAGGTGGACGTACAGGTGCCGAGCGACGGCGGGCACGTCAGCGCTTGGCGACGTCGTTCAGGTTCAGGACGGCGAGGAACGCCTCCTGGGGCACCTCGACCCCGCCGACCTGCTTCATCCGCTTCTTTCCCGCCTTCTGCTTCTCGAGCAGCTTCCGCTTGCGGGTGATGTCGCCGCCGTAGCACTTCGCGAGCACGTCCTTGCGGCGTGCCTTGACCGTCTCGCGGGCGATGATTCGTGCACCGACCGTAGCCTGGATCGCGACGTCGAACATCTGGCGCGGGATCTCTTCGCGCAGCTTCTCGACGAGCGCCTTCCCACGCTCGTACGCGAAGTCGCGGTGCAGGATCAGCGACAGCGCGTCGACCGGCTCGCCGCCGACGAGGATGTCGACCCGCGCGAGGTTCCCGGGGCGGAAGCCGGCCAGGTCGTAGTCGAAGCTGGCATAGCCCCGCGTCCGGGACTTCAGCTGGTCGTAGTAGTCGAGGACGATCTCAGCGAGCGGAAGCTCGTAGGTGAGATGGACGCGCTGCTCCGAGAGGTACTCGAGGTGGTCGAACCGGCCGCGCCGGTCGTTGCACAGCTCCATCACCTGGCCGACGAACTCCTTCGGGACGATGATCGACGCCTTGATGTACGGCTCCTCGACCTCGTCGAAGGAATCGGGGAGGTCGGCCGGGGTGTGCACCTCGACCCACTCGCCGTTCAGCGGCTTCACGCGGTACGCGACATTCGGGGCAGTGACGAGCAGGTCGAGGTCGAATTCGCGCTCGAGCCGCTCGCGGACGATCTCCATGTGCAGGAGGCCGAGGAAGCCGCACCGAAAGCCGAAGCCGAGCGCCTGCGACGTCTCGGGCTCGTAGAAGAGCGCCGCGTCGTTCAGCTTCAGCTTCTCGAGCGCGTCGCGAAGCTCCGGGTAGTCGTCCGAGTCGGTCGGGAAGAGCCCCGCGAACACCATCGGCTTGACGTCCTTGTAGCCCGGCAGCGGTGTCGTCGCTGCACGCTTCTCGGCGGTGAGCGTATCGCCGACGCGCAGCTCCGACACGTCCTTCAAGCCGGTGATCACGTAGCCGACCTCTCCTGCCTGGAGCTCCTGCACAGGGCGCATCGCAGGTGACATGAAGCCGATCTCCTGCGCCTCGAAGCGCGTGCCGAGCGCCATCGCGCGCAGGTGCTCGCGCGGCCGGAACACGCCGTCGACGACCCGGACGAACGCGACCACACCGCGGTATTGGTCGTACGACGAGTCGAAGATGAGCGCACGCGGAGGCGCGTCGGGAGCTCCGGCCGGTGCCGGTATGCGCTCGACGATCGCATCGAGCACCGCGTCGACGCCCTGCCCCGTCTTCGCCGAGATGCGCAAGACGTTGCCCGGGTCGTCGCCGATGAGATCCGCGACTTCCGCCGCCGCGCCGTCCGGATCTGCCTGCGGCAGGTCGATCTTGTTGACGACGGGCACGATCTCGAGGTTGTTCTCGATCGCGAGATACGCGTTCGCGAGCGTCTGCGCCTCGATCCCCTGCGCAGCGTCGACGACGAGCAGCGCGCCTTCGCAAGCCTGCAGCGAGCGCGAGACCTCGTAGGTGAAGTCGACATGGCCAGGTGTGTCGATCAGGTTCAGCTCGTGACCTTTCCAGTGCACACGCACGGCCTGCGCCTTGATCGTGATGCCGCGCTCGCGCTCGAGCTCCATCGAGTCGAGCATCTGGTCGCGCATCTCGCGCGCGGAGACCGTGTCCGTGAGCTGCAGGATGCGATCGGCGAGCGTCGACTTCCCGTGGTCGATGTGCGCGATGATCGAGAAGTTGCGGATGTGCGATTGGTCCATGGTTTCTAGCCGCGCGGGGCGCGGGTTCGCAAGGAGAGTAGCGCCTGCATTTCGCGCACCGCCAGCGCGCGACAGGCGATCGCGTAGGCGGCGACCGAGGCGACGAAGGCGGTGCCGAGCGACACGACCTGGCCGCCGAACGATCGGCCGAGTGCGGCGTCGAGCGGATCCCACACGCCGAACGCGACGGCGGCGACGACGGCCGACGCGGCGGCGATGCGGATCGCGGAGGCGACGATCTCGCCGCCGTCGAGCCGGCCGATCCGCTTGCGCAGCAGGAAGAGGAGCGCGGCGGCGCCGACGACGTTGCACACCGCGGTCGAGAGCGGGATTCCCCACGTGCCGAACCGGTAGAAGAGTGCGTCGAGAATGGCGTTCAGCGCGAGGTTGCCGAGCGCCACCGTCGTGGGGATCCAGTTCGACTGCAGGCTGAAGAAGGCGCGGTTCAACATCAGCATCGCCCCGTTGAAGACGAGACCCGCGCTGAACGCCGCGAGCGCGCCGGCGACGACGGGCGTCTGCGAGGGATGCCACGCCCCGCGCTGGAAGAGGATGCGGATGATCGGCTCGGCGAGCACGGCGCTGAAGACGGCGGCGGGGATCAAGAGGAATGCGATCTGCCGCAAGCCCATGGACACCGTGCGACGGAATCCGTCCATGTCGCGGCGCGTCGAGAAGCGCGACAGTGCCGGAAAGAGGACGGTTGCGACCGCCACGGAGAACATCCCCTGCGGGAGCATGTAGACGAGGAACGCCTTGTTGATCGCGGTCGGCGCGAGGTTCTTGTCGATGAAGCGCGACGCGAAGAATGCGTCGATCACCGCGTTGACGTTGATCAGGCCGAGCCCGAGGGTCACCGGAAGCATCAGCTTGAACACGCGCGCGACGGCCGGGTCGCGCCAGTCGAGAACGAGCTGCAGCCGGCCGTCGCGGCCGCGGAGCCAGGGCATCGGCAGGAATAGCTGCACGAGCGTCGCGACGAGGATCGACGCCGCGTACACGTAGAGCTTTGCGCTCTCCCCGCTGACGTGCGGGACGCCGAGTGCGAGGCCGAGGATGATCGCCACGTTCCAGAACACCGGGGACAGGGCCGGGACGGTGAAGTGGTCGTAGCTGTTGAGGATCCCGACGACGATCCCCGACACGCCGAGCAGAGCGACGAGTGGGAAGAGGACGCGCGCGAGCCCCGCGGCGAGGTCCTGATCGGGGGCGTGGAACGGAGAGATGACGAGCGGCGCCACGAGGATGAAGAGCGCAGACAGGGCGGTGAGCCCGAGGAGCATCAGCCAGAAGAGCGTCGATGCGACGCGCCAGGCCCGCTTCTTCTCTCCCTTCTCGAGCAGCTCGCTGAACACCGGGACGAACGCCGACGAGAGCGCTGCGTCTGCGACGAGTGCCCGAACGAGGTTCGGGATCTGGAACGCGATCGTGAAGTTGTTGATCGGCCCGGCGGCGCCGAAGTAGTAGCCGGCGACCATCTCGCGGACGAGCCCGAGCACGCGTGAGAGCCCGGTGGCGACACCGAAGATGGCCGCCGACATGCCGAGCCTGCGCCGCGGCGCCTCGCCCGGAGCCGCGCTCGGATCGGTGGATGCGAACGCCGGGGTCGTGTCGTCGGCCACTAGCCGAGACGTTACTCTGGTACCCTGATCGCGCCCGCTGGTGCGGGCTTTTCTCTGAGATGCCGAACATCAAGCAACAAAAGAAGCGGGTCCGGATCGCCGCCGAGGAG